>CAZHFI010000034.1:10091-15131 GCA_964531845.1 uncultured Nitrososphaeraceae archaeon | reverse complement strand
AATTATCCACCAATGTAATTTGTTGTAAGGAATTTGTTCCAGAGATTGATTTTACAGATGTATTTGGAACTAGTTCTACATTTTCTTTTTTTTCCATGGATGATATCAAATCTTTATCTCCACCTAGCTGTCCTCCTTTATAGATCACGTATACTTTTGATGCCATTCTTGACAATAAAATTCCAGATTCTACTAGATATCCTCCTACTCCTACCGTGGCAGTTGTTCTTCCTTGGTAAAATGGTGCATCACATTTGGTGCAATAATGTACTCCTTTGTTGGCAAAGTTTCCTTCATTTTCAAGTCCAAGGTTGTTAGGAACCTTTCCTGGTGCCAAAACCAATGCTTTTGCCTTGTATTCTGTACGCAATGTTTTCACAATAAAACCTGATTCGTTTTCCTCTACTCTGTCAACAGTGTCATATGTCATCTCTCCATTAAATGTAAGATACTGATTTTCAAGCGTTCTGGCAAGCAGAGGACCACTTGACATAATAGTCCCAGGATAATTTTCTAGTTTTGGTATTAAATTTAACTGTCCCCCTAAATCCTTTGTAATTATCAGACAAGAGGTCTTCTGTCGTGCCACAAAAATTCCTGCAGACAATCCAGCAGGACCAGCGCCTACTATTATTGTTTCGTATTCTTGAACCATTCTCTTAGGACACCGAGATCAAAGTTGTAAGGTTCGTAATACCATCAATCTCATGCAGCTTTACATCAATTGAATTTTTTATTTCCTGAAGATTCCCTGAATCAAAGATAACCATAATATCGTATATTCCATAGACTGTTTTTACATCTCTAACCCCTGGAATTTTTTTGGCCTCCTCAATAATTCTTTTTTGGTCCTTATAGTTTACATTCAACAAAACATATGCTTCACTCATTTTCTTAATGATTTATACAAAAAAATTATTTAAGTTTTTATTTTTTTTAGTAAAATGTAAAGAATTTAATTAATTTTGAATGTATATTTTTAAAAAATTATTTATATTTTTCATTTCTTTATATCTTTTTGTCAATAATAGATTTACATGAATTCTTATACTATTAAATATTTTTTAATAAAGTTTCTAGATCTTTTAATAGATTCTTTCTCAAGCTGAAAATAAGATATTTAGATCGGAATTATTAGTTTATTATAATATATAATATAAAATTCATTTAAAATTTCTAAACAATCCAAATATATTTTACCAGAATCTTTTTTATGTGAAATCAAGACACTATACAATCCATTGCAACAAAATTATTATGATAATTGCTTTGTCTTTAGTTTTTCTAAATTCGAGTTTATATAATTCATCTGCTTATGGTATTTCTTTTGCTCATATTCACAAAGACATTGACGAAGTAGAGGATCAAACTAAAAAAAATACCAAATTGATCAAACATGTTCATCATGATGTTGAGGAGATCCAAGATATGCTCCTGACTACTGGATCGGGTATACCAGGACCACCTGGTCCACCTGGTCTCCAAGGTGCTACTGGTTCTACGGGTCCTACAGGTTCTACGGGTCCTACAGGTCTTACAGGTCCCCAAGGGAATGTAGGTCCACAAGGCCTTACCGGTCCAACTGGCCCACAAGGTGCAACTGGCCCACAAGGTGCAACTGGCCCACAAGGTGCAACTGGCCCACAAGGTGCAACTGGACCTATGGGACCACCTGGGCCAACAGGTCCTCAGGGATCGCCAGGAACTGGAATTAGTGCTGCAAATAATTATGTACGAACTGGTACTACGGTAACCGCTACTAACTCCATTGCAACATCTACAGCTACATGCGATACGGGAGATGTAATTGTTAGTGGTTATTATTCTGCTAATGGAAGCGGCGGCAATACAATCGAATCACTATCTGTTTCAGAATCTATTAATACGACTACTGAATCTTATTCTGTCACAATTTCTGATCCAAACGGAGGAGGAACTACTACCTTTACTGCTTTCGCCGTATGCATTGACCTTCCTTAAGTTCTAATCTTTTATTTTTGACAAAAACTCGTTAATTTGTAAAACTCAATTTAATAATTGTATAGATATTAAGATTGAATATCAAATTAATATTGTTAACAAATCTACTGCTTTTTTTATAATAATTTGTGAAACATGCTACAATAAAATTGAATTAATTGATTTAAGAGCAGGCATTGACTTTTGTATATACTGACTTCCTAGTTTCTAATGTCATCATATAGCAATGCTTAAAATAGAATCCAGGTAGTTTTATATTAAATTATAAATTTGACTATGATAGAGAAATAATCATCATTTTTTAAATCAAAAGTATATTGCTTTACTTTCTATCAGGTTCTGTAAGTAACTCGGATGTTATTAATCTCAACTTTTTTGCTCTCTAAGGTCATATTTAGAGTAAAGAATTTCTTTTTAGTATTTGCTGAATAGAAGTTCTTTAAATTGAATTCCGATAATGATAATCCTATCAAGATATAATTACATGTTCACACAAATTCATTAATTTGTATTTACAAATAATATTTTCTTCAATAGGATTTTATTGAAATGCACTAATAAAAACACATTTTTCTTAGATATAATCAACGAACGCGTATCCACTTTTATCGAATTGATCCTCTATATAAAAAGGGATTTTTAAATATTGTAAATATTCAGTTATTAAAAAATTCTTTGTAGATTGTTTTAATTTACAATCCTAAGTTTAAAACTGTCTTCAACATTCCCTTCTATCAATTTTGTTCCAATCGCAGTCATCTTTATATCAAAAACGTAATCCCCGGGTTGGAAATCTCCAAGTATGTGATATGTCCCGATTGCAGGCTTTTTTAGATCAGGACCATATGATCTTACTTTGTCAACTCCTTTTACATTCACAATTTCGAATTGAAAGTCATTATTATTAGAATAGAATGTTTTTGAAAATAAATCTTCATCATATCTTTTAATTTTAAGCATGTATGTTGCATCTACTGTATTATTCGCAAGCATAGAGATGGGCTTTACATCTATTAAAGTCCTGTCAATTTGTGTTGTGTTAAAAAACCACTCATTACCCATTTTCTGATCCAGCAGAGAGTTGCCAAAGGAGATCCTGAAATTCTTTAAATTATCAAACGCATCTCCCACATATACATTTCCAACCATCCATGGGTGTATTTGACAATGATAAACAAATTTCCCAGGGTCGTTCATTGTATATTGAACCATTCCTTGGTAGGGAATCAATCCAGAATTGAAAATTTTTCCTGCAAAATTACTATTTGGTTCTCCGCTAGTTATTGTATGCATCTGTTCTGGATCAAGGTTAATCCATGCTACGGTGGTTCCAAGCGGAACAGCTGCATTTAATGGATAATAATGCTGAAATTTATAATTTGTACCAGCGCCTGTTGTCATTTGGATTATATATGTTGGGTGAATCGGACTTAATTGTGTATTGTTACTGTCTGTCTCCGCATTAGAGAATGGAGCTGATGAAAGTAAAATAAATGTAGCAGCAACTGCGCTAAAAAATGTTAAAATAAATGAATATTTCATATCTTCTTTTTGATATCCATCTTATTATATATAAAGACTGCATTGCACTGTTTTGCAATTTTTTATTTTCTACGACATCCAATTTAATTGAATAATTAGATATGCTAGTTCAAAAGGCAGTGTAAAATATTATTCAACAAATACACTTTCAAATATCTATTGTTTGGGTAATAGATTTTTTAGTATTAATCTACTTCTAATATAGGAAGGAAAACATGTTTCACATTTTAATAACAGTATTGGTATTTAGAATATACTTGAACTTTCCAATTTTTTCATTGTAAATATTCTATTATAATTAATCTATATGTAACATTTCATGTGTATAGAAAAAAACCTACACAACAAACAATGTTTACTTAAAAATGCCTGTGTACAAATACATGTTTCCTCATCAAAAACTCCATGTTATACTGAATTTAGGAAATTCCAGAGAATCCAAAGAAAAAGCCTAATTTCCAGTAATTTTTCTGTAGTAGTTGTAAAAGATTTTAAAGCTTACCTGTGAAAAATAAAACCTGTTTTTCTTTTGCTTTTACCTCATAGTTTTTATTTAATAAAAACAGACTTATTTGCCATCTTGACTTTATTAATTTACATCCACTCATAATATTGCCAATATTTCTTTATGCTAGTCCAGCTCATTATTAGAAAATATATTTAGGATAATTCAAATCAATTTTTTACATTAATGTGGTCACTTAAAGGATACATAAAGAGATGTTGAAAACTACGTCAGGAGTAGATCTCAAATATTAGGTAATAAAATAAACCTCATAAAAAATCTCAATATGAAACTCAAGGTATAACAATATAAATAATTAAAAAAAGAGTATCACGAAGAATAGAACTTCTGACTTGAAATCTAAAGTAAATTGTTCCTTGAGGATTATTTTCAACGTTAATAATGTAGACTTTTCAGTATTTTGGAATGTAAACAAGATAATATCCGTTTTGGCTGGGACATTATCTACATTCTTACTCGGGCTTTAACCACCATTTTTGTTTAGATCAGATACGATAATTTAAATAACTTCAAACCTCCAATTTCAATTAATATTTATTGTAAGGGATAGTATATTATCACAGTTGATAACCTATTACGAAATAACTGTCACACGGTCACGGAAGTAGGCTCATATTAAATCATATACAAAGGTAAACTGGTTCATACCGTTAGAAAAAGGCTAGCAATTTTAGTACCTTTAACAAAAATATATAATTGATTTCAAAAAAATCAGAAGTAATGATAAATTCGATAGGCAGGAATTCCAGTTTAATACAGGTGATTATATTGAGTACGAAAGAAAAGATCGATTATTTATTTGAACAAATTCATTAAGATGAGTTAGCATCCATATATAAAGCCAAAACCATAGTAATATGATACCTGTTGTTAATTTTATAAGTGACGTAATTTAGTGCGAAACGAATACTATTCCATGAGCTCCATTACCAACATGAATAGGTTGACCAACTACCTTGTTTGTATTTGTATCAATTACATATACTGAATTA
>CAZHFI010000034.1:1709-9991 GCA_964531845.1 uncultured Nitrososphaeraceae archaeon | reverse complement strand
CTGACCTATAGAAATAGGTTGACCAACTACCTTGTTTGTATTTGTATCAATTACATATACTGAATTATCTCGTGATGTGGTAACATACATTCTATCATGTTTTGGATCAAATGCAATGCCGTATGGCCCCTGACCTATAGAAATAGGTTGACCAACTACCTTGTTTGTATTTGTATCAATTACAATGATACTTCCAAGATCGTTTGCAACATACATTCTATCATGTTTTGAGTCATATGATATCCCGCAAGGAAGATCGATGACTTTGATGGTATTAATCACTTTGTTTATATTTGTATCAATTACAGACACGGTGTTATTCCAGGCGTTTGCAACATACATTCTATCATGTTTTGAGTCATATGATATTCCTTCAGGCTGTAGTCCTACTGTTATAGAGATATTCAAAACCTTGTTTGTATTTGTATCAATTACAAATACGGAATTTTGTTCCACATTTGTTAAATAAACTCGCTTGTGTATTGGATCGAATGCAATATAGTGTAGCGGATCAAATTCAATTGCTTTGGTGCGGTTGCTTGAGGGAATAGTAGTGTTGTTAACTACCTTATTTGTATCCGTATCAATAACGGAAATTTTATTATCAATATTTAAATACATATACCCTCTATCCGTGGTGTAAGTTTTGCTATCTGCAGTATTATCCACAGTAACTGATTTAATATTGTCTAGTTTGGTTTTAAACCAATGATTACAATCATGATATTTATTACAATTATTTTGTGATGATAAATATTCGTCACGATCAGTGAAAGTTTTTTCATACAGTACATATCCATAATTAAAATTTAAACCAAATACCGATAAAAATCCGAAGTTTAGTATCAAAGCCAACAAAGAAATTGAAACGATTACTGTAGCATTTCCAAAACTTCTCATGTAATGATCTTTTGTTTGTTAATATATGTATCTTTTTCAAGTTGCTGTGAGTTAAATGAATTCTAGGTTTTCAATGTCCTCTTTAATTTACTTCAAACAGAAAAATTGTTCATCGCCATCCTGCATCTCTAAAATAAAAGTTTACTAGAGGCCTTTTTTAAAGAGGGAATAAAAATTAAAGGTTGTAAATAAAACTGGTTTAATGATATTTGGAACAGTTAATCACTATGATCACAACGATTAATTCATCAAAAGGCAATTTTTATTTAAATTCATTCGATATTTTTTTTATCTGATCAGCTTACGATACCATTCTCAAAATTAATTTCAATAATGACAACAGGTTCGATAAAACAAGACAATTCTGTAAAGATGTCCGTTATTTTTAATTTGATGATTTTACCTGAAAAACTATTTTCTTTTTTAATCTGTTTTCTAATTCATTCAAATTGGATTGAATCTTTATTTTATGAATCTTATTACTGCTATAATTTATTATTTATTTTGTGACTTTTTCATAAAGTCTAGATCATATAGTTTTATGGTTTTTTCTTAAATGCAGTAGTAAATTGATTACAATGGGTTATTGGTATCAATAAATATAAAGCGAATCAATGTATATTTTATAATATTATCTAAATGAAGTGTAAGATATGTGGATATGATGAAAATCTTCCTTTTAGATGCAAATATTGTAGAGAATTCTTTTGTTTTACTCACAGACTTGCACAAAATCATGCCTGCAACTATTCAAATTTACAATATGCAAATAATCATGAAAAGAAATCGAATCTTTTGAAAAATAACATCTCATTAGCCAGTTTGAAAAATATTGTCTTTTATTCAAAGTTAAAATCTTCATATATTGAAATTTTACATCTTTCAATTGCTACATTATTAGTAATGCTTGTTGGTCTTTCTCTCAATAGTTACAAACATATCTCTTGGCAGTTCCTTGTTATATTCATCAGCGCATTTTTAATTCATGAACTTGCTCATAAGTTTCTAGCACAGTACTATAAAGGCTGGGCAGAATTTCGGTTGGATATTACAGGATTATTTATAACTGCTTTTTCCGCAATTCCAATGAATCCATTCAAATTTATTGCTCCGGGAGCTGTCCGAGTGCGTGTCTCCACCAATAATCAGTTTGGAAAGGTAGCCCTTATTGGACCATTGACAAATCTTGTTATGGGATTTTCTTTTTTTATTGTACATCATTTTGTATCTTCCTCACCATATCTTTTTGCAGGAGCGACTTTCAATGCCTGGATTGCTCTTTTTAATCTGATTCCATTTGGTGTTTTAGACGGACAAAAGATTTTTCATTGGAATAAATTTTACTGGATAATTATGATAGGTTCTTCTATAGCACTTTTTATGCTGCCATCAATTTTATAATCAAGAAGGTTCTATATCTGGTATCTTTTAAAATCCAATCATTTGTTGATATGAATTATGCTTATTTTGCATAAATATTAATAATCGGTTTATTTTCTCTTTTTATAGGAATTTAATTAATTAATATGAACCAGACATTGTTTTATGCAGGAATATTTCTATTGCTTGTTTCGTTAACGATTTTATATTTCTCGTCGGCATTTGCAATGACAATTGACAAGGAACCCTCAAATGTATATGCGGTAATTGAATTTATAGACAGTAATACCGTAGATGAGGATCATGAGAACTACCATTCTCTTGGTTAATTAAAAATTTATTTTTCGAGTCTGGAAGTAGCAAATCTAAAAAATTTTCTTCAAATCAAATTAACTTGAAGTTTATTTTCTAATAACTTAAAAGTATTTGGCATTGGTTACCTTGTCACGAGTTATAGAAATATCATAAACATACCTTTTTTGTATCTGGAATCTGAAAACCGACATAAGAATATCCTCTAATTGCCTATTAATATCATCATACGATCCATGTTAAAAATAATCGTAATTCATTATCTCAAATACATAAGTATTCAAATGATCATGCTAGACAATTAATATTATGCAAGAAATAAAAATATCAATCTAAAAAAACCTTAGGGAATGCAGAAAACCAATGTCTAATTAATAGGAATAAGTTTCAAGTCGAATATTGGGTAATTTGTATATTAAATTATGAGGTACACCGTATTTATAAAACAAAAAAGATTATAAGTTGATTTCATAGTATGTAATTATTATAATTATCATTGCTGTGACAAATAAAAATACGATAAAATATTTTAATATAATTACTACAATCTGGATGAAATTATTCACTATACTAGAAAACAAAATTTTGAATTACATCAATTTATAATTTTCCGGCTTCTTTCAAGCGTGCAATCATTCTTTTTTCTCCTTCTTCATACCTTGTTTTATCGTCATCATTTTCTAAAAGTAGGGATGGGACCTCTGTTGGTTTTCCATATTTGTCTAAAGCAATCATGGTCACAAAAGCCGTAGCTGCATGAACCCTTGTATTGTCATCGAGATCTTCGGCAAAAACAGTAACCTCTATCTCCATGGATGATCTTTTCACATAGTTTACCCTAGCATTTAAAATCAGCGCATTGCCAATGAAAATCGGTTTTAAAAAGGTCATTCTATCGATACTTGCAGTAACGGTATTGGCATGACCTGCATGTCTTTTGGCCACAAGACCTGCAATCAAATCCAAGTGTTTTAAAATAATACCTCCAAAAACATTTCCTTTTGGATTGGCATCGGAAGGAAGCATTACAATTGTGCTTTCTGCTTTTGACTCATCAGGACTCTTTCCCTCCATTCTTTTTTGAGAATTCATCAAATGTAATTTTTATTGAGATCAATCCATATATTACTTTGGACTTTTAGGTTTAGGACTAGGGCAATATTAGTTGAAATCAATACTTAAAAAAGATAATAACAAAAACTAATGGAGTGAGCCATGCATAAATAAATTAAAAGAAAATGATTCTAAAACCAGTAAATAGGGAATCAAGTATAATACGACAGATTATTTTGATTTTTATAATTTTAAAATACGATAAAAATTTTAATTGTTAGATAGAGCCTACACTACTAAATTTATTTTTAATAGAAATCATTTGAATCAAGATATTAAAATCGAACTAAACATATTATTTTGTTAATGAAATCAGCGAAAAGCAACCGAAAAATAAAATTCAACTAATTAAAATTTTCAAACGAAATTATTTATTTCTATCATTGCAAAAACCATTATTATAGCAAAACAGATGTAGATTGGACAGTTTGACTAGCGGAAATAAAAATCCAATCACCAAAATTGCTAATACCAAGTTTCCGATCCACGACTTAATTGCTCAAAGATGGAGTGTAAGAGCATTTTCTACACGACATGTGGAAAGTTCTAAATTATACTCCATTTTAGAAGCCGCAAGATGGGCCCCCTCATCCAGAAATGAACAACCATGGCGTTACATTGTGTTTACGGAAGATAATCCGGACAGAATAAATATTGCACGATCAGTTTTATTGGAAATTAATGAGTATGCTAAAAGGGCACCTATTCTTATTTGCGCAATGTCAAAGATAAATTACACGGACAACGGGATTTTTAATAAATTCCATATTCATGATTTAGGTGCAGCAAATGAAAATATGTTCCTGGAATCTTTTAATCAAGGATTGATAATGCATGAGATGGGTGGATTTGACAGAAAAAAGGCTAAAGAGGTTTTCAATATTTCTGATGAATACGAAATTGTAGTTATGATAGCAATAGGATATCAGGGTTCAAATGAGGTTCTTCCTCAAAGGTATAAAGAGATTGCACATTCGCCACGTGTTAGAAAAGAGTTATCCGAAATCGCTTTTAGAGAGGAAATTGGACATGGTATAATCTAACTGATTTATTTTAATTAGAGTTTAAAATAGTAAAATGTTTTGACACGGATATAACAATTTTTTTTAAATATTTACGTGCTTTCTCGGCTCTAAGTTAAGACATCTCTCTATTTCCTAATTCTATTTTGTTTTATTACTTTTTATATCGTTATACACTGAAACAAGAAGTATATCCAATTGTAGATGTGATCTAGATCACAATTTCTTCCAGTACAGAGATAATAATCATCAAAACCTTTTATCCTGTCTTTGAACCTTTATCAAAAATTTACTCGTTCAATTAAAAATTTTCATATAATGAATGCAAATAGTGTTTTAGTCCTAAAACATTAAATGCTTCTGGAAATCATGTACCGCTTAGAATAAATTGTATAGCACCCGTATTTACCAATCAGCGATTCTATGAATTGCCCTGCAACAAGCATATTTCTGTGCTCAGAAATGTGTATTCCCAATATCGACTTGTCAACAGGTTCTGTTGCTATCCCCAGAAACTAATGTTTCCATCCAAGCTGGATTATAGTTTCGTCGATGATAAATACAGAAATTCTCTTTCGTTTGTATACTTGGTCTGCGCCAAAACGCTGTACCAATTTCCAGACAGACACGTAACTTCTGCCATCTCTGCCATCTCTGAAGATGGATAATGCCTTACTGGTATTTCATTAGTATACTCTATCCCAAAAATATAGATACAATCCATACATCACTACAATAGTGGAAGATATTCTATTTTTGGCAAATCTTGATAAAATATATTAGAATATGACATTCACAGTTATAGATCTTTTAAGTTAACAGATCTGCTTTCTCAATTGATTATTTATTTATATCTGGCATATTTTTCTTGTTATATTGGTAAACACAAGAAGGATTCTTGGAATATTTGGAATGATAATGGCTGTTTTAGGAGGAATAAGTTGGTTTTATCAATCTCATATGCCTGCCATCTTTTGTTGGTCTATTGCTGGTTTGATCTTGTTTAAACTAAATAAAAGGAAAAATAAAACTAAAAAATGATTCTGAATAAAATCTAGTATGTTATACACATTTGTGAATTTTAAGTCTTATCATCAGGAGTAATTCCTTTTTCTGATATGGTTATATTAGAATTGTTTGCGTTCACTTTGCTATGCATTATCCATTTGTTGCTAGGAAGAATGATATAATTTTGAGTGATCACAAGGGTTTCTGAATCATATGAAAATATTCCGCTTACTATTATTGTCTTATTGTCTACGATTCTAGATTCTAAGACAATATCACCATTTCGATTTAGCAACAATACATGATGCCTGTCGTTTTTCTTTAAAGTTAAATCATCAGCACTAAATGTACATGAATTCTTTTCGATAACTGCGATTGTTTCTTTTCGATCGGCATTTTTTATAATTGTGGTAATATACGGACCAGAATTATCCTCGTTTATATCAAACAAATGACTGTTATCTTTTTTGATTGTTTTCGGACTGTTATTAATGAAGTTATTGCCTATTAAGAGAGTATAGGGCATTTACTAATATTTTTATTAAAACAATAAATAGTTACGGATGTTTTAAGACTAAACGACCCTAATTGTTTTTAATAAATGTAATTTATTTCATGAATTAACGGTAATCCTTTGGTTAAAATAAATTTATCATAAATCTCTAATTTGTTAAAATCATTATAATTTTTAACATTTTCCAATGAATAATAAGTTCCTATTATGACCTCATCTTTAATCTCTAAATTTAAAAATCCTGGAGCATCGTTATAACTTGTTGCAATAAATCTTGGTTTTTTATCTTCAGTCTCGTGAAGTTCCCTTCCACCAGTTCCTACCGTTACAAAAACGGTTCCTTTGGTACTGTCAATCACGTCTATAAACAAGTCGTATTCATTCTTTTTGTAGGAAATTTTTAGGTTATCCTTAAGATCAGGCTTATTTGTTTTTTCTAACTTTATTTGATCGATTTTTTCTGTTATCTTTGGTTCATCAAAGTAATTTAAGGGAAGACTACGTTCATAAATATGATTATGTCCTTGTAATACTAAATTTACATTAAACTCATCAAATAATGGATGGTAGATTTTAGCAAAATCTTTGAAATCTTCATGGGTTAACCCTGAACTATACATTGGTTTATGAAACATCACTAAAATCCAATCCGTTTTTTTATTCTCTCTAGTTTTTTGTAAATCATCTTTTGCAAATTCAAACTGTTCTTTATTTCTAGGATCAAGTTGGGTGTCTAAAACTAGAACATGTGTATTTTGAAAGTTAAAAGAATAAAATGATTTTTCTAAGTTAAAGAAATTTAGGTATTCATTTTTTAATTTTTTTGATCCATCTTCTATATCATCGTGATTTCCTATTGCAATTTTTGTTTTTGATGCAAATGGGTCTATGATATCAAAAAAACATTTACCAGATTTTTCATAGCTTAAGTCGCCTGGTATCAATACAAATTCAGGTTCTACTAAATTGATATAATTTGCTACAAGTTTGGAATTTTGATTGCATCCCCAGTCACTTGCTGATGCAAGATTGTATGATGATCCGTGAGCAAGATTATATAAACTATGAAATAAAACGAATATGGTTAAAATTATAAATATCAAAAATATTGTTTTGTTGCCTGTAGTCATACATTTATTTTATTATTTTGCATCAACAAAAGATTATTGTTATTACTTTATATTGGTATATTTTTAAGATTTTTATTAGTTTTTTGATGAATACTATATATCTCATTACTCAACTATAGTGACTATTTATGATCGTTTTTTAAACATAGTCAAATCTCTTAAACTCATTCTTTAAATATTTTATCTTAAATTAACCTTTATACATATAATTTAATTTCAGTTCTGCCAAATAATAACTATATATAATTTTAAACGTAAATAAATTATATTGGTAATCTTTATCAATTTATTTTTTCATAAATAGAATGCCTGTTTAATGAGCCACAGACGGGCTATGCAAGCGTAAACGACCTTTGTTTTTGGACCCCCGGTAACGATTCCCTCATACGTTGCGGGGAAATCCATTTTTAATTTTGACGAATTTGTTATAGACTATTTTAATTTTTGTACCTATTAACATACAAATATTAATTTAATTTTTATTGCAAATACTATATAGAAAATGTGAATACATAATTTTTTATAATACAATATTGTCTATATATTATATTGTTAGAGAATAGCACTGAAAACAAGAGTAATGTAGATACGATTTCAAAATCAGATTCATATGGAAATTCCGCGTCATCAGTAACAAAAACATCACGTCCTAATATTATGATTAAAAGCAATAAAAATAGTATGCCATCTTCATATCCAAAATTACAGAAAGATGTTAACAATCTGATAAATCAAATCAATACCTTGCGGTTACAAACAAAAATAATGGAAAAGCTCCAAATTCAATTAAAGCAATTTGATTCCAGAATAACAAAGCTAGAAGATTTAATAAATAATTTAGATAAGAAAGATAAGAAAGATAAGAAAGATAAGAAAGATAAGAAAGATAAGAAAGATAAGAAA
>CAZHFI010000034.1:0-1609 GCA_964531845.1 uncultured Nitrososphaeraceae archaeon | reverse complement strand
GATAAGAATAAACAAACAAAGTAACAGAATTTTATTTTTTTTAATTAAAACTCGTTTATAATTTATAATAAAAAATTTAGTAGAAATAAATAATTTAACAAGATATCAATTATAACTCACTTTTAAAGGACCAAAAATTTTTATTTTTATGCATATATTCTATTACATTAATAATACAAACGCTAACTGATGTTTATATTTTTGGTATTGATTTATTTTGGAATTTCAAACTTTTTAACGGGAAACTTAGGATTGATCTCTTGCAGTTTTTTTTGAATAATTTTTGCAATAATCCAATTTCTAAACCATTTTTTATTAGAAGGTATGATATACCATGGAGCATGTGTTGAATTACATTTTTTTATTACTTGATCATAGGCATCCATATATCGATTCCATTTTTTACTTCTTTGATAATCATCCATTGAAACTTTCCAATTTTCCTTTGGATCGTTTATTCTGTCATCCAATCTTTTTTTCTGCTCTTGCTTACTTATATATAAAAATATTTTGATTATCTCAACATTATTTTCAGTCAAATATTTTTCAAATTCATTAATTTGCTGATACCTTTTTTCCCAAACTTTTCTTTTCTCTAATTTTTGTACGCTTACTTCGATTATATCTTCATAATGTGATCTATTAAAAACACCAATGATCCCTTTCTGTGGTAATTTTTTATGTACCCTCCATAAATAATCGTAAGACATTTCTTCTGAATTTGGGGATTTAAACGACTCTATCCTGCATCCTGCAGGATTGAATGCGCTCATCACATTTCTTATCACTCCATCTTTTCCAGAGGCATCCATCCCTTGTAAAATAATTAACAATGATTTCCGCTTTTCTGCATATAATCTGAATTGATATTCTCCCATTTCTTTTTTAATTTTATGGAGTTCTTTGGTAAGATTGTCTTCTATGGTCCCAAAATTATTATCAGGGTCTAAATCAAAAATATCTCTCTTATCATTTGCAATGAAATCGGATAGGGATATATCTTCTGACATTATTTATTATCTAAAATATTTTTAATAAATATCTATTCAAGATTATCTTGTTAATGTAGTTGTTAGTCTTTTACGGGTTATCCATTTTTTTAAAGTTTAACGATTAACTTAAAATTTTAGAAATATTCTGTTTAATTGGCTTCCGAATTCTTATCAACTTGTCATTGTAATTTTTTCATTGTTATATTTATTTAATTCAATTAAGGCAACTTTTAGACCATACATAATTCCTTGATTAAAGACATAAAGATCTTCATTACTGTAACTGTATCTATTATTTTCCCTTTCTCTATTTATTAAATTTCTTAAAATATTCATAAAATCATTATCCAACCTGTTAATAATTGAATTGTAATCATTCGATTTGGATCCGCAATTATCACATACCGTCATATTGTTGTCTATTATTTTATTATACAATTAATATTTATGACTATAGATTATATAGTGTATTATTTACAAATATAATTATTAAGTTGATTAATATTTTTGGTTTATCCCTATGGCTCTATTAATTTAACGAAAGATCTATAGCTGTGGACATCCTATTTCTAATGTATGCATATTACATTTGAACGAAACAGGACATCCACTGTTAT
>CAZHFI010000033.1:2672-15270 GCA_964531845.1 uncultured Nitrososphaeraceae archaeon | reverse complement strand
TTTATTTGAAAAACGTCCACGCTATTTTATAATAGACGAAATAGAACATATGCCACTAAAAGATCAGACAGTTTTACTAAGTTTAATGGAAACTGGAATCATTACAGAAACAAAGCATCAAAAACACCGGAGCTCTCAACTAAAAACATGGGTATTTGCATCTTGCAACAATAAAGACAAATTATTGACACCAATCCTATCTAGATTCATTGTTTTGCATTTTAAACAATATTCATTTGATAATTTTGTTACTATAACAAAAGGCATTTTTAAAAAGGAATTGTTACCCGAAGATATTGCATATGACGTTGCTAAAGAGGTGTGGTATAAATTAAAATCCAAGGATATCAGAGATTGCTTGAAATTAGGACGTATGTGCAAAACTAAAGAAGAAATAGAGTGGTTGGTAAAAACAATTAAAAATTATAGATAACTTTCCCTTTTTGTAATATCATTTTGATTTTACATCAAATCATTATTCTTAAAAAATTAATGTAATCGATTAATGTTAATTGATAAGATTAAAATTATGTTTTAACCTTTGCAACAATACATCAAAGGGTCTAATAAAGAGGACACTAATAACTATCATATTTGTTCTGTATCATAGTCGTCTTTATCATTATTTGCCAATCTTCTTTTACGCAAAATCATTGCTGCTATTATCAATACTATTAAAATTCCTATAAAAATAAAAAATACTGTCTCATTTCTAACTGTCCCAGCAGGAAGAATAGATAAAATTATTAAAAATGGATTCATTCTCACTTTTTATTAAATTTCAAGTATTATAATAATTTATAGACTCAATTTAAACCAATAAAATTAGATTATTATAAAGTAAAAACCATCTATTTCATAAAGTGAGTGAAAACAGTTCCTTAAAAGGTAAGTATGCTCAATCAACTCACTATAGACGATTGACATGGGAAGAAATTGTGTGGCCACTTATATTGGAACTAAATCGTTCCTACTTTAGTTTGGATGAATATCAAAAAAAAAGAAAGGAATTCTCAGAAAACCATGATATCTCTTTATCAAAATTATCTGGAGGTTTAATTTCATTGGTATTAAAGGGAATTTTAAAAAAAGAGAAAAATTGGTATTCTTTGCATTACCGTCTTATTCCGTATATGAGAAAAAAAATCAACCTTTCTTATGGACAGGTTTTAAAAGAAATATGTTCTAAGTAATCTTGTTTTGTTATGGGAATAAGACTTTTATATTCAGGTGGGGAAGGGATTCGAACCCTTATAAATCCGCTCACTGCATTCATTATCTGCAGGCGAACGCATAGCCGCTCTGCCACCCCACCATGAAGACAGCCAACGAATCTTTTGTTATAAACCCAATAGCTTTATTAAAGTTTTTTAATATCTACCATGATTAAAATTTTCTAATACTATATCCGTATTTTTATTACAACTCGAAATTTAATAAAGAAAACATTAATCATATCGTTTATCTAGTTGTATCAATTTTATTATAAAATTTTAAATTAAAAAAGTTGGTTACAAAATTGTTTTATATATTAATAAAAACGCTCTATAAAACATTGAAATATGTCTATATAGTCTATTTGTATAATATTAAATAGATCAGCATTCAAATGAAAATTATTGCGATTAGTACAGTTATCTGATATCCATTTTGGAAGTCTCTTTAGACAAGATGTTTTCAATTTACTTGTTGAGGAGATAAATACCGAGATAAAACCAGACGTCCTAATAATTACTGGTGATTTAACTGATGACGGATTGCTTTCCCAATTTAAAAAAATTCATGAAGAAATAAAAAAATTTCAATGTCAAAACAAGATAATCTTACCTGGAAATCATGATTATCGTCATACGGGATATCTTTTATTTAAAAAGTTTTTTTCTTCAAAACAAGTTTTTGAATTGGATAATGTCGTAGTTTTATCACTAAGTACCGCAAGACCAGAACGAGATGAAGGCGAAGTTGGGCACAGACAAAACCTATGGCTAGAAAAAACACTTTCCAAGTATCCCAGACACGTCAAAATTATCGCTATGCATCATCATCTAATAGGAATCCCTGACACTGGATCAGACAAAATCATTATACTTGATGCCGGAGATACTCTTCGTTCCTGTTTGCAATCTTCAGTAGATTTGGTATTATGTGGTCATAAACATCGACCTTGGACGTGGAAGTTGGGATCGCTTAAAATTGCATATGCTGGAACTGCCTCATCTAGCAGGTTCAGAGGTTTTTTTGAAAATTCTTATAATGTAATTAATATTGATGAAAATAAAAAAATTGATATTGAAATAAAAATTGTTGGAGGAAAGAAGTTTTTTTTAGATGATCTCGTAGAAAAATATACAACGTTTAATGACCCTATTTTATTTTAAATATCACCATTGCGTTTACATCTAAAATAAGGATTGTTGCATGTTTTTATAGACGGAGCTAGCAGAGGTAATCCTGGTTTATCCGGAATAGGGATTACTTTTTCGAAAAACCAGCTAATTTTCTCTTCCTATAAGGAATTTATTGGACATAAAACACATACGCAATCAGAATATACTGCATTAAAACGAGCGTTACAATTATCTGTTATTTTTGATACAGAACTAACCATTTATTCCGATTCCAAATCTTTGATAACTAATAGAATTGAAAGATTCAAAATAAGACGAAAAGAGATAAAATTGATAACACGAGAAATATCAAACTTGGAAGAAAAGTTCCAGACTATTCTTTATCGACATATATTAAGAAAAAATAATCATGTCGCTGATCATCTTGCTAATATGGCTATAGACGAATATATTAAATATAAAAAATTAGAGATATAAAATATGGCAGCAATGAAGAATCAGAGTTACACTAAAATTCATGAAGAAAAGGCATTTGACTGAGCTGCCTTTAACGAATTCTAAAAGTTTATCTAACGTTCTATAATTTAAAACAACAATTGTCCAAGACTGAATCTAAATTACCAACCTTGATAAAAGATATTATTATTATTGTTATTGGAGTTGCGATTATTTTTTTTGTGATTCAATATGTTTTTGGTAATCCTTTCTATATTGTTTCAAGTGGCAGTATGATCCCAGTTTTGAATATAGGGGATATTCTTGTTGTGGGTGAGAAAGATTCATTTGACAAGTTGAAAATTGGAGATGTAATAGTATTTAACAGACCTGCAGGACACGACAAAGTCATTGTCCATAGAGTCTTTAAGATCTTAAATGAACCAGAACCTATAATCGTAACAAAAGGTGACGCTAACGATGGATTGATACCAGGAACAGATTTTCCAATTAAAAGAGATGATTTTATAGGACAAGTCGCATTTGTCGTACCGAAGATAGGCCAAGTCCTTAAAGTTTTAAGCCCTCCAGTAAATTATATACTAATAGCGCTAATTATTGGAGCAATGATTTTTGTTAACCTAAAAAAGGATAACAAATCTTCGGTAAAATAGGTTTATTTGAAAATCAAATCTTTCTAACTATAGTTAATATGTCTTGATCCAGTAATTTGTGATCTAATCCAACCTTTTGACCGGGAAATTTTACACTTTTCCCCCAAATTTGAGCAAATTTAAAATCTTTGACAAAGGATCTATGTAATTTATTGCAAACATCCCGTACCGAACTTCCATTTCTTATAATTAATGGTTCTTTGAAATCTGTTTCGCCTCCCTTGGGACGCATATAGATCCTGATGAAATCTAATTTGTTAAAAATGGCCTCTTTTAATTGGTCGATATTAATACTGGAATTTGCTGAAATAGGTAACAATTCTACATTCAACTTACTTTTTACATCATTTTGCATCGAATTGTTAACAAGGTCTATCTTGTTTAATACTACTAAACTTGAAGTATAAACTCTATTTCCACTCAACACATCTATGAGGTCGTCGCTGCTAAAATCTGGTTCCCTAATAGTAACACTGCCATTATGGATTCCATAGACTCTAAGAATTTCTCTAACTAGTTTTTCAGTAACTTTGATCTGTGTTGCAATATTTATAAGAAGCCCGCCAACGGTAGTTTTTTGAATTTGGATATTGGGAGGCTTTTTATTTATTTTAATTCCTATTAACTTTAGTTCATCCAACAACACCTCAAGATGTTGGGGTTGAAAGACATCTAAAATCATTAAAATTAGATCGGCGCTCCTTGCAACCGATAAAACTCTTTTTCCTAATCCCTTTCCTGACGCTGCACCTTTTATAATTCCTGGAAGATCAATTATCTGAATTTTTGCGCCACGATATTCCATCATTCCTGGAATCGCAGTAAGTGTAGTAAACTGATAAGCACCGGTTTTTGAATTGGCATTGGTTAACTGATTTAGAAGAGTGGATTTTCCAACACTCGGAAAACCTATCAGTACTACTGTAGCGTCACCCGCCTTTCTTATATCGTATCCAACAGTGCCGCCGCCTTTTGCTACTGTCTTTCCGTGGGTATTTTCCTCCTGTTCTCTTTTCAGCTTGGCTATTTTTGCTTTTAAAATCCCTATATGAAATTCTGTTGCTTTATTAATCTGAGTATTGTGTATCTGATCTTCTAATTCTTTTATTTTCTCTGGAATTCCCATTATTGGAGGACGTTATGTATTATTGTATGATAGATGATAAATAATTTACTGTTTCATAGTGATTATAACTGGAATTAAAATATTGTTTTTGTATTGAGGAAAACTAAATCTTAATTACTGTCATTCAAATACTCAATCCAAAGCCGCAAATTATTAATAAATTGTAGAATTATTAATTTTTATTTTCTATCTATAACAACTTTAAAGGTAACACTCTGTCTTAATTGGTGGTCTGATATATCCATATTAATTAATCAACCGTAGTTTGTTATAATTTGTAAACTTTATTTCTTAAAAATTTTTAAAAATAGTTATACATTTATTCTTTTTATAAAATCCCTAACCATTTTAGACAATTCACTACAGCGATTAACGAACTTGTAGTAATCATTATTTGCCAAGGAATTGCTGGAAGTTTGGGGGAACTTAATTCAATTTTATGATTATCAATAATATTTGTAATATAGTCTCTAACCTTTGAATTCCAGATTTTGTATTCAATTTTATGCTTTTTTAGTATTGACTCGATTTCATAAATCACTGGTGTTCTGACTGACCTAATATGCTGTATATATTTTCGAGAAATCTCAACTTCAGCTTTTATCGCTATTAATCCATTTCTCATCTCAAATAGTCTTACGTGCATCTCCCATGGTTTGATGAGTTTTTTTGTGAATCCATTTCCTATCTGCATTGGTTTTTTATTTTCAAGTTTGACACTTTTAAATCCCTCATTTATCAAAGCATATATTATTTCATCTTTTTTGGTTTTTACTAATAATGATAAATGATCAAACTCTAATTCGTCATAATGGATAAATTCATACAAACCCTTTAAGATACTAAACTTTTTAGGATAATAGGTTAAGAACTGAGCCATCGACCTCTACAAATCCTTCTTTCAGAGAGGTTGTATTAAAATGCTATGTTTCACCTAGTTCAAATTTTTTATTTGTGAATGTTCTTGCATAAATATCAATTTCTGGATCAACTACAAAATCTACGATAGATATTTTTCTATCAGTCATTTTTAGTTTAGAATTTCTTATAACGACTATTGGTGTAGATTCATCACTCTCACCCATAGCGTAAACTCCAATAGTTGCTAACATATCTGCAATAGCCTTTATTGTTACTTTAAGTACATTGCCATAAAGATCTTTTTTTCCTCTGTTATCCTCAATTGGTTCTATCCCTGAACAAGCTATAGCAATTCCTGTAGTTCCTATCCTTGTAGGCATCAGCCTGCTATCTGAAATTACAATCCCAATTTTTTTCCCAAGGACATAAAAAAATTCCTTCCTTATATCGTCTGATATTTCAAATGGGTTGGAGGGATAAAGTACTATCTTATCCCCATCAATATTTGATTTATCAATTCCTGCATTGGGCG
Source organism: uncultured Nitrososphaeraceae archaeon (assembly GCA_964531845.1). GTDB lineage: Archaea > Thermoproteota > Nitrososphaeria > Nitrososphaerales > Nitrososphaeraceae > QCWD01. The sequence goes on along the minus strand of CAZHFI010000033.1, from coordinate 9,294 downwards.
CAATTATTCCATCCTTGATGGTTAGAATAAATCCAGGAACACCATCAAAAATGAGATCCGATTCTCTTAAAATTACCTCCATCAATTTATCCATCAGGTAATACTTTTTACCGTATATTTCTGCAACTTTTGAAACTTTCTTGATCTTCCCAAGCTTCAATATTTTTCCTTCACTTATCGCAAGGAATTTACTTGATAGAATAATAACATCACCATCTTTAAAATCAAATTTTGTTAAGCATATCTCGTTAAATATATCAAATTTTTTATTTTTTTTTGTTACTTTTAACGGAAAAATTTGCAAATTTTGTTGGCACTATCATTCTTTATTTTTTCTTTTTAATTTAAACTTACAAAAGTTTTAATTTATTGATATTGCAATATCATAGTAACTGATTTTAAATTGGGAATGACAATCACAGAAAAAATACTTGCACGTTCTTCCAATAAACCAGAAGTTTCACCTGGCGATGTTATCTTTAGTAAAATCGACAAAGTAATGATCCATGATGTTTCTGGACCGGGAGTGATAAAGATATTAAAAGAATGGGAAAAAAGAGGGAAAAAGTTTGAAAAAATATGGGACTCAGATAGAGTTTGGATATCAGAGGATCATTTTGTCCCTGCATCTGACAGAATCTCTGCTGAAAACATACGTATATTGACGGAGTGGGCTCAAAAATATGGTGTAAAAAGACACTTCAAATATGGTCTTGGGCAATATGGAATCTGTCATACTCTATCTCATGAGGAAGGTCTGATACTTCCAGGCGAAGTATATGTTGGTGGAGATTCACACACAAATACCACTGGTGCATTAGGGGCATTCGCCGCAGGACTTGGACATACAGATATTGCATATGTATTAAAGCATGGGAAAATATGGTTTAAGGTCCCAGAAACTCTCATGTTTAAGATTATTGGTAAAAAACCAGATTATATCATGGCCAAAGATATTATCCTACAAATCATTGGAGATATAGGTACTGATGGTGCAAATTATAAAACCATGCAGTTTTCTGGAGATACCGTTTCTGAGTTATCAATTGAGGAGCGATTAACATTAACAAATATGACTACAGAGGCGGGAGCCAAAAATGGCATAATTGATCCTGACAAAAAAACAGAAATATATATTCAGGAAAGAACACAAAATGAATACAGATCATTAACGACGGACCTAGACGCTACTTTTTCTCAAATATATACATATGAGATTGAAAAAATGGAACCTACTGTAGCTAAACCATTTTCACCGGAGAATATTGCAGTTGCAAGAGAACTACAGGGCATTGAAATAGACAAGGCGTATATAGGTTCTTGCACAGGTGCAAAGTTGGAAGATTTACGAATGGCCGCAAAAATTCTGAAAGGAAATAAAGTAAAGGTTAGGACTGAAGTATTGCCTGCAGCCCAATCCATTTACATGAAGGCAATCCGTGAAGGTTTGGTAGAAATCTTTATGGAATCTGGTGCAGTAATTGGACCACCAACTTGCGGTGCATGTTGCGGTGCGCATATGGGCGTTCTAAGTAAAGACGAAATTTGTATAAGCACAACAAATAGAAACTTCCCAGGGCGAATGGGTCATGTAGAATCAAAAACTTATCTTGCCTCTCCAATAGTTGTTGCTGCATCTGCCATTAGCGGGAAAATAACAGATCCTAGAGATCAAGTTATAAGAAGTTGATATTCTGATTAAAGGTGAAAAAATGAAAGTATTAAAGGGAAATGTCCATAAATATGCACGTGATAACATCGATACTGATGTTATTATTCCAGGTCCTTACCTTAAAATTCACGACTTTAAAGAATTGGCCAAACATGCTTTAGAAGGATTGGACCCTCAATTTCCATCAAAAGTACACGATGGTGATTTTATTTTAGCAGGGAAGAATTTCGGATGTGGTTCAAGCAGAGAACATGCACCAATTGCATTACATGAGGTAGGAATAACTGCCATTTTATCTCCATCATTTGCAAGAATTTTTTATAGAAACGCAGTAGATGGTGGGTATCTACTTCCAATTGAGATAGATGAAGAAATAATTAACAAAATTGATGATAAAGACACCTTGGAAATTAACTTGGAAACCAACACTATAATAAACATCACAAAAAAAATATCATTTAATATCAAACCATTTCCAGAATTAATTTCAAAAATAGTGAATGCTGGCGGACTGATTAATTTTAATCCAGAATAATTTTTAAATCCTTTAAATTAAACTGAATTTTTATGATGGCTCAGAGGGATAACATTTTCAATCATTTCTCAGATTTTATTTTTCTTCATTGCCTTTATGTGAAGTTATTAATACCTAATATGATTGGTTTAATACTTTTATTTCACATCTAATTTGGATAACTCATATCTAATTTATTTTTTCAATCGCTTCTATATGACATTCGTGACCGCGGTGGTCCTTATCTAACATATGGGCTTCCTCATTAGTTATTGGAAATCTTTCATTTAGTAAATTCTCTTCTCCTTCCTTTTCTAATAGAACTTTCTTACAAATGTCACATATTAATTGCAATATTACTGTCATATTATTTTTTAAAAATTCATATTATATAAGATTATATTAAATTTTGAACTGGATTTATTTAATAAAAAATAAATGTAATTACTTTATCTTTGCAAACAATGAATTTAACCTGTGGATATTGTGGAAGAGAATTTTCAGAAAAGGAGGATTGGCCTCATATTGAAGGAGACTCAAACCGTGGAGTTTCAAAGATCGAACATTTTTGTTGCGATGAGCATAAGATGTTGTTTCTTACTTCTCAGATCTAATCATTAATGGTTATTTTTTATTTAGTATCTTCTTCATCACATTTTGTACTTTGGTTAAAGGGTCTACCCTCTCATTTTTCTCTACTAGCTTGAAACAGGTAGAGCATAAAGCTTTCAAATTGACAGGACGGTTATCTTTTATCGAGCCATTTACGTGTTGAAATTTAGGTTGGAGATTGGGAGTAAATTTAGTCATGCATGTTTGACATCTGTATTTTGCGCGTTCCAATACCGTCTGCCTTATCCTCATGTCAATGTGTTTGTATTTCTTTAAATCGGGAGTTCCACCTGATGAAAACATAGATTGTAGAGTATGTCAAATCTCATTTAAATTTTCTTTTCACTCACATAATATATTATTTAATTATTATATTTCCTCTCATCTTTTGTGGATGCAAAGAACAATAATACTCCAGTTTAGTCGAATTTTTTGATGCTATAGCTGTAGTAAAAGATTGTTCTGTTGATAGATATGCTGTGTTTATATTCAGCCCATCAACTATGAAATCATGTTTAACAAAATCTTTGTTTATGATTTTGATTTTTTTAGGAATATTTTTCTCAACTATTATGTCTGGATTCGTGTTATTAAACACATTATTTTGGGCAATTAAAACAATTCCATTATTAAATTTGGAATTTTCATCCTTATTTGTATTGGGATTTAATAAATTTCCTATGCCCCACAAACTTCCTACTACTATAAAACAGACTGCAATAATAGCTATAATGTTATTGAGCATTTTTTAATACCATACTGTTTCATATCAACCGTTATCTATCATATACATTTTCCATTACGTTCCTATTTTTATATCATTATTGCATAAACCATCAAGATACTTAATCGCTGAAAGAATTGCAAGATAGCTTGTTTTTTTGTTACTTTTGCTTGGTTTATTTTTTATGGTTATACACATTTCTCCAAAATCTCCTTTCACATTTATTTCATGTTGGTTAATCTTTATCTCTGGATCCGCCACGACCTCGACTTCAGTTTTTTTAAATCCAATCCCTGACAAGCTTAAAATTGCTGCTACGTTTACATTGGCAGGAAACAGTCTTACTGCATCATTTGCCGTACCAGAAAATAACACCTTTCTTTTTTTGATTTTCATTAGATTTATCTTATTATCGATTATAAATGGAGCTCCTTCTAACGATTGAGGACTTTTGGTTGTAGTGATCTTTATTGTTTTTATATTTTTTTTAACACTTTTTATGGCGTCAATTCCTGCAATTGCTCCGCTAGGAATATGAATTTTTGAATTATGATTATTTATTGATTCTTCAACATTTGAAAAAAAATTTCTATCTACTAATGCCCCAACACTCATTAATAAAATCTCTTTATCTAATTTTAATAGGTCTATTAAATAATCCTTAACGGCTTGTTGAGATGCACATTCTACTATGATATCTGCTTCACTAACTAATGATTCATAAAATTTTTTAAAATCAGTGTAAAAAGAAACAGATTTTTCTTCTAACCTTGCTAAAAGTTCGTCAATCTTATCTTTTTTTTCATCGAAAACAGAAACTAATTTACCATTTCTTATTTCTCCACGTTCAAGTGCTAAAGCTAGGTCTGAACCTATGGCACCACAACCTATGATAGATATATGTTTCATTTTAAAGATTTTATTTTATTTTTTATTTGGTTACTAATTCGTTAACCTGATTCAAGGATCTCTTTAAATCCTAGACTATGATATGGACAACATTCTTTCAATAGGTATTCTAGCTTTTGATGCAATTTCTTTAGGTACTTTTACTTCATAAACATTATTTATTAAAGAATCGTATACTTTTTCAAGTGTAATTTTTTTCATGTATTTACACACCGCGTTTTCGTTAATAGGTATAAAGCTCTTCGATGGATTTTCTTTTCGCATTCTATATAAAATTCCTGTTTCAGTAGCTACGACAAATTTTTCTGCCTTCGAATTTTTTGCATGATTCATCATTCCTTCTGTAGATAAGATATGACCATTTTTACTTAGATCACCTTTTGCCATATGATACAATGCATTTGAAGTACAACTACATTCCGGATGTATTAAGAATTCAGAATTTTTATACTTTTTTAACATCTCATTTATCTCTTCAGCGCGGATTCCGGCATGAACATGACATTCTCCAGGCCATATGTAGAAATCTTTTCTCTTTGTGATCTCAGCCACATATGCTCCTAAAAACATATCTGGTAGAAATAATACTTCTCTGTCATCTGGAATACTGTTTACAACCTTTACTGCATTGGAAGAAGTACAACAGTAGTCAGATAGCGCCTTTACCTCTGCTGTAGTATTTACATAACTCACCACTAGGGCATTTGGATGTTCTTTTTTCCATTTATCTAATTCATATGCATTTATAGAAGATGCTAACGAACATCCTGCGTCTAGGTCTGGAATCAAAACTTTTTTATCTGGACAAATAATGGAGGCGGTTTCTGCCATAAAATGAACACCACAAAAAACAATAGTTTTCGCTGATGTTTTTTCTGCTTTTTTTGCTAATGCTAAGGAATCTCCAATATAATCTGCTATATCTTGGACTTCAGGGATTTGATAATTATGAGCTAAAATTATTGTCTCGTTTTTTTGCTTTAACGCTTCAATGTCTTTTGTTGTAATACAAACATTTTTTGTTTTAGTCATCTGTATATTTGATTTTCTTAATAAACAATTAAAATTTAAACTAGTATATTCTAGGACAACGTTGCCCAAAATTCCTAATAGATAGGCAATGATTGCCACCTTTACTAATATATTAATAGTTATTGAAAAGATGTGATTAAAATATATAAAGCTTGTTCGATGGGTATAATTAGGTTTAGAATTAATGCCAACACACGGATCGCTTACAAAGGCAGGTAAGGTAAGGGGACAGACACCAAAAATTCAAGCACGTGAAAGAGACAGCCCTATTGCAAAACTTAGGAATAAAAACAATTTTGAAAAAAGATTTGAAAAGAAGAGAAATCCTGGGCAAAGAAAAGAAGATAAAAGAAGGAGATAATCATAACCATATTTTTTATTAATTTTCTATTTGGTATTTACTAGTCATTATTTTGATATACTTAAACAAAAAGATAATAATGCAATTTATTCTATAGGTTGCTGATTCATGCCAAGTAGAAAACCACGATGGACAAAACCTGGGAAACGAATAAGCAAAAAACAACTATTAATTCCCCCAATAATAATAGGTGCCTCTACTCTATTTGGATTTATAGTTATGCAAATTACTCCTCCTCCAAAGATATTAGATATTTGCTTAAAAGGTCATAACGTAGATACTTTTAATCTTTATCCACACCTTCAAATTTTTATAGATTCTGTAAAGAAATATCTTCCAAATGACGTAGGGAAAAATATCAAGGATGGCAATCATTGCATTCATGTAATTCATACAGATCAAATTGGAGATATGCTTCATATCGAATACATAAGACCTGTGAGGGTTACAATGGATGATTTTCTAAAGATATATACACCAAATAATGCTATTTCGGTTATTGAAAATTCCACTGGAGTGGCAAAAAAAGAGATCTATAATTTAACCAGTTATGATATTGCATATTCATATTTTTCTGAAGATAAATTTCTTTCAGTATCTAATTTAACACAGATGCCACCATTTAGTTCAAATCTTCTTGTAAAGATGGAATTGCACTCTAAGTGAATAACCTGCAATCAAAATAGTTATATTTGGATTACTGTTTTCATCGCATAGCTTTGTCAAGTAACAAAAGAGCTATCGTTATAAAAGGAGATGGGACAGGACCGGAACTTGTGACTGCTATGACTAAGGTAC
>CAZHFI010000033.1:0-2572 GCA_964531845.1 uncultured Nitrososphaeraceae archaeon | reverse complement strand
GTTATAAAAGGAGATGGGACAGGACCGGAACTTGTGACTGCTATGACTAAGGTACTTAGAACATGTAATAGTGGCGTGGAATTGGTCCCCGTGGATGCGGGGTCGGAATCATGGCAAAAAAATGGTGGTAATTCATATATCCCTGACGAAGTGTGGACGATGCTTGAGAATAGTGATGCTTGTTTTAAAGGACCAACAACCACAATACCTAATCCAAATGCTCCTCGAAGTGTTGCTGTAAGTATAAGACAAAGGTTCCAACTACATTCAAATATTAGACCGATCAAAACTTACAAAAACTCAAAAGTAAATCTAAACTTTATTTGTGTAAGAGAAGCAACTGAAGGACTTTACACTGGCATTGAATTTAAAATCAACGATGATGCAGCGTTAGCGATAAGAAAAATAACTAGATTAGGTTGTGAAAGAGTGATTAAAACAGGATTTAGATTAGCAAAGGAAAAATCTTTTAATAAGATATTTGCTATTACAAAACGGAATATTTTAAAAGAAACAGACGGTATTTTTATGTCTGTTGTTGATACAATAAGAAAAGATTATCCCTCAATCGAAGTTGAGGAATACTATATTGATAATGTTACCCAACAATTAGTAAAAAATCCTGAACGATTTAATAATAGTATTTTGTTAAGCACGAATTTATTTATGGATATTATTTCTGAGTGTGCCTCTGGTCACGTGGGTTCTATTGGAAATGTTTATTCCGGAAATTATGGTGATACATATGCAATGTTTGAACCAGCACATGGTAGTGCTCCAAAGTACGCAGGTCAGGATAAAGTTAATCCAGTTGCAACTATTTTGTCTGGTGCATGGATGGTGGATTATCTAGGTGAAAAAGATATATCAAAAGCTATCTTTGAAGCCACGGAAAATGTCATTAACGAAAACAAATATGTTACATATGATTTAGGTGGTAATGCATCATTATCACAAATGGCAGATGAAATATCTAAAAGAGCGGGAGATCTTTTGAGAAAATAATATTACGAAGTTTATTTCAAAACTCTAGTTTTCCAATCAAGTTATTTTTGTTCAATTTCATATAAAAACAATTCTTCAAAAAATAATTTTTTTGTTTTTGTAATCTTAAACTTCATCTTAACTTTTGACAATTCTGATTCAAACTCCTTAACTGAAATTAATGAAGATATTACGATCAAGATTTTTCCATCGACATTTAAAAGCCTGGTCGATTGATTGATGAAATTTAATGGAGTTTCAAATCCATTTTTTCCACCATATACAGTAATATCTTTGATCTTCTCATCATCGGGCAAATAAGGGGGATTGCTTACAATCAAATCGAATTTTAAATTTATGATTGGTGAAACTGAATCGCAACATAGTAAAAATTGTTCTCTTTGATAATAATTATTAAAATCATTTATGAAAGTATTTCCTTTTACAAATCGAAACACGTCCTTATCAAGGTCGGTTCCCACTACCAAATTGAAATTTTCAGTAAGAGCATTTAGAACTATTCCACTTCCACATCCAATTTCTAAGGCATTACTTCCTTTGTATTTTCTTACTTCATCCACTAAAAATAAACTATCTTCTGCAGGGATGTATATTTTATTTCACCTTAATATCACAATTTCTGACTAGATTAACTATAGTGTCTGGCTCTAGGTCTCTTATTCTAGATTTATTTTCTATATATTTTTTAATGATCGGATTGTTATCTATTATACTATATTTTTTACAAAGATATGATATAAGTTTATTTTTTGAAGAAAAAATGAGATTTATTTTTTTTATTTCATCTTCAGTAAAAATTCCATTGTTATCCACATTTATTTTTTTTTTGGTAGTTAATCTTATTACTTTTGATTCTACCTTTGGTACAGGATCAAATGCATTTGTTCCTACCAAAAATAATTCTTCGATATTAAATCTATATTGACATATAGCGGATATTGCTCTATAATTCAAACTACCATAATTTTTTTGTAATTTATCTGCAAATTCTTTCTGGACCATAACTATGGCACGATGAAATTTTTTGGTCGCCAGCCAAAAGAAAATTTCTCTACTCTTTGAATATGGAATATTGGAAATAAATACATCAAATTCTATTTTCTTATATTTATGACTTAGGAGATTATCATTTATTATAGTTAGATTAGGAAATTTATTTTCCAAAATTTTTACTTTTTCAAATAAATTCTTATCTATTTCGAAAGATTTAACTTGATTACCAAATTCGGCTATTCTCCGAGTCAATCTACCCGTTCCAGTCCCCATCTCACAAATTTTGTCTTCCTTGTTCAAGTTACAATTCTTTATTATTTTATCCACAATTGTTTCGTCTATTAAGATATGCTGTCCTAGATTTTTTAGTCTTTTTATATTCCTAGTATTTGACATTTATTATAAATATTAATATTTGCAAAATTGATGTTTTTATTTTTTTATCAAGATAACTTTGTTATATAATAGTCATCACGTAAAATATAATAGTTAAAATTAACAGAATTCTTCCTTTAAAAAGTTCTTATATTTTTATTATAGGTATTTTATATATGATTACTAGTGATGATAGACT
>CAZHFI010000032.1:0-15941 GCA_964531845.1 uncultured Nitrososphaeraceae archaeon | reverse complement strand
GTTTAAACAACAAAGTAAAACGATTAGCCAGTTTAAAATATAAATGTAACTTCTTTGTTGTTCCTTAAAGAGTACTTTTTACTAGTTTCGGATATTCGAACTCAATAAATATGGACACAATTAATGCATTAGTATAAATCTATTTTGTCATGTTTTAATACGTAAACATTAGAAATAGGCTGCTGTAGATAATTATGGATCGTGAAATTAATATGATGTATTTAACCAATACTAAAATCGAAAATGCCAGTTATAGTTAAAATATCCAACTCCTTTGAAATTTCTTTGGCAGTAATATTTTCACTATCTATATCCATGCACCTGTCATAAAAAGAACATTTCAAGCATTTTAATTCACGTTGATTTTCTGGCAATCTAGGTAAAATTGATATATCGTTATTTAATAAAGCCGTCAAAAATAAATTTTTTCTTCTAATCATTTCATTCCTTAAAATCTCACGTAATATATCATCTTTAGATAAAAAAACCGTCCAACTTACTATCTCTGGTTTTTTTGTATTTTTAGGTTTAAAAAAATAATCGCCTTTATCATCAGATCGAAGATATTTTAGCTCTTCTGAATTGTAAATTATAGATAAAATCCCTGTTTCATATCCTGAAATAATCATGTAGTATAGTAACTGTCGAATATATGAGATAAATTTGTCATTTGTTATGTCCAATCTCGTGTGACTCATGGTATCTTTCAATTCAATTACAAAATCATTATTCATGATATCAGGATGTGCAATCAAGCCATCAAATTCTAAATCTCGTTGTGATATGCCAATATTTGCAATCTTACTTATTACATATTCACTTGATTCACCTCGAATAAAATGTATGAGCGAATCATTGTCAATAATATTTTGGTCAGGAAATTTCCTTTTATAATACTGTTTTCTTAAACAATTTTCAAGTAAAATATCAGATACATGTACATCGTGGTTTATTCTTTTTTTTTCATCATAATAATTTTTTAGATTTTTTTTTAACCGCTTTGGAAATTCGTAGTTTGGTTTTACAGTTATTGTCATTATATTTTAAAATTGCTAATTTTGGATATTTATTTTAATATAAAGTAAAAAACATTAATGTTAGAAATAAAGAAAAGAAAATATGTTTACCGGCATAATAGAAGTTTTGGGAACAGTTTCTAAAATTTTAAAAATTTCTGATTCTGAAATTATCAGCCCAAAGAGAATGGAAATAATATTAAGCATAACCTTTAATAGAAATTATATTACCGATTTAAAAATTGGAGATAGTCTATCGATAAATGGTACATGTCTAACAATAACAAAAATACAAAATAATAATTTATTTTTCGAATTAGTTAAAGAAACAATTGATAAAACTTGTTTAAAAAAATTGAAGATTGGAGATAAGGTAAATGTAGAAAAAAGTATGCGCATATCAGACAGATTTGATGGACATATGGTACTTGGACATATTGATTGTGTCGGTAAAATTGAGAAAGTTTTCACGCTGGAAAATGAGACAAAAATGTGGATTATAATCCCAAGAAAATTCAATCAATATGTGGTTGAAAAGGGTTCTGTAACGGTAGATGGTGTAAGTCTCACTGTAGTGAAAGTAACAAATGAAAAATTTTCAATTTCTTTGATCCCATATACCTTAACACATACAAATCTTGGGACCAAATCAGCAAATGAATATGTGAATATTGAATTTGATATAATTGGAAAGTATATTCATAAATATTTACCAAAAAATTTGTTACAACAAATAAAATAGTAAGATATATAACAACTTGAAAATAAAAAATTTTAATTGCACATAGTAAAAAAAGCAATAAATTCGTTACAAGAGGGAAAATTCGTACTTATTTATGATGATAAGAATAGGGAAAACGAGGTGGATATGGCAATCCCTGCTCAACATATTATCCCAGCACATATTTCTAAAATGAGAAAAGATGCGGGAGGATTAATCTGCTTAGCCATCTCAAGTGAAATCGCGAAAAATTTGGGAATAACATACATGCATGATCTGTTAAGATATCATCCAAATCCCCTTTTCTTAAAATTAACAGAAGGATATACAAACTATGGAGACAAATCTTCGTTTTCGATTTCCATAAATCATAGAGAAACGTATACAGGAATAACTGATTTTGACAGAGCGTCGACTATCTCAAAGATGGCTGATATTTGTAAAGAGATTAATGATAGAGGGAGTGAAAAATTTAAAGAAAATTTCAGAACTCCTGGTCATGTAAATCTACTGATATCGTCAAAAAATTTATTGCATGATAGACTCGGACATACAGAATTATCGATTCAGCTAGCTATATTAGCTAAATTAACTCCTGCAATGGTCATTTGTGAGATGCTAGATTCAAATTCCTACAAAGCATTAACTTTAGACCAAGCTAAGAAATATGCAGAAAAAAATTCAATGATAATTATTGATAGTTCTGAAGTATTAAAACATTTAAATAAAGAAAAAATGGTATAGTATGGATAATATCAATTTAGCAATAGTTGTTTCTGAGTTTAATAGAGATATAACAGATAAAATGTTGGAGGTTGCAAAAAAATATCTAGAAACGATAAACTTTGTAAAATTAAAATATATTTTTTGGGTACCAGGAACATTTGATATGCCATTAGCTTTAAAAGAATTGGCCAGAAAGAATGATGTAGATGTTATTGTTACACTCGGGGCAGTCATCAAGGGTGAAACTGCTCACGATTTTATCGTTTCAGAGAATACTGCAAGAATAATTGCTGATTTATCAATAAAGTACGATAAACCTATTTCTTTGGGTATAACTGGACCAGATATGACTTTTGAACAAGCAATGGAGAGAATAAACATAGTTCCAATAAGAGCCATTGATGCAGTAATCAAAATGGCAAATCGAATAAAAAAAATTGAAGAAATCGATGGAGAGAATTATGAAAATACTTGTGATTCTGAGGTTGTCATTATTAATTGACCGTACAGATAACAATAATAAGAATTGAAAAGTACGGAGAATGGACACTTAAACTGGGGAGTGATAGAGAAGCCCAAATCCAAATGCTTCAAGCTAGATTTTATTATGATTTACAAAAATTATTTAATAGCCTAAATTGTCTGGTCTATTTTAATAGATTTGATGAATATTTTAGTATAACTAATGGACTAACAGTAAATGATCATATATCTATTCAAAATAAATTAAAATCAAAATATAAGAAGAAAAATCTTCAAATATCTATGACAATTGGAATAGGAAATACTCCACTAGATGCTAATAAAAATGCACATAATGCAAGAGTAAACAAAATGTATTTAGATAAGAACAATTTGATATTTGGGATAATTTCTCATTTAAATGAAAAAATCTTAGATTTTGATGATAAACATAATAATGATAAAGAAAGTAAAATATCAATCATACATGTTGATGTAGATGGTTCTAAGAAAATTAATTTAAAAAAGACACCCTTCGATATGACATTCACTATAACGAAACTTTACTTAATTTTGATTCAGAAGTTCTTAAAATATGATGCATTGACATTTTATTTAGGTGGAGATAATTTCATGATTATTTCAAATATAATGAAAAAAGAGGATGTAAAAAGTATCATAGATGATATTTCAATAGATATGGATCTAAATCTAAATTGTGGGATAGGAATAGGTTTAAACTCTAGAAAAGCAGCAGAATCTGCGACGAATGCCCTAGATAAAATTAGAATATCAAGGGACAATGGAAGTAATGAGTATATTTATGAGGTATCATGGTTACAATTATAAAAAATACAAATATTCTTTTTGGCGAAGAACTAATATTTATAAAAAATGCCTCTATTGAAATTTCCGATTATGGAATAATTACAAAAGTGCTAAAATATAATGAAAATGACGAATTCAAAGAGAAATATAGAAATATAGAAATATTAAATGGAGAACAGTTTTTAGTTTTACCTGCATTCATTAATTCTCACGTTCATATTGGAGATTCTATTGCAAAAGATATTGGGATCAATCTTGGTTTCAATGAAAAAATAAACCCGAAATTTGGATTAAAAAAAAAGATTTTAGAAAATACAAGAAAAGAATATCTTAAAGCATTTATAAAAAATTCTGCAATTGAGATGTTAACAAAAGGTATCAGTACTTTTGTTGATTTTAGAGAAGGCGAAATTGATGGAATTAATTTAGTGAAAGAATCGATAAGTGATGTCCCGATTAAACCTGTTATTCTGGGTAGAATAGAACAATATTTTGATATTAATAATAAGAATAAAATAATTAATAAATTACACGGAGTTAACGAGAAAGAATTAGATAAAATAATAGATATTGCAGATGGAATTGGACTTTCTGGTCCGAATGAAAATACTGAAAAAGTTTTATCTTTCTATAAAAAAACCATTGAAAAATTTATGATTGAAAATAGGAAAACAAAATTACTTGGTATACATGCAGCAGAATCTAAAGAATCCATGGAATATTCTATCAGATTTACCAAAAAAACAGAAGTTGAAAGAGCAGTTAATTTTTTAAAGCCTGATTTTATAGTTCATATGACAAACGCCACCACAGATGATATAAAATTAGTCGCTAAAAACAATATTGGTATAATACTGTGTCCTAGAGCAAATGGAGTTTTGGGTGTAGGGATGCCAAAAGTATCTCAAATGTTAAAACATGGATGTAAAATTGCTTTAGGGTCTGATAATATAATGTTAAATTCACCAGACCTATTAAAAGAAATGGATTATTTATGGAAAGTAAGCTATGCAAACGAAGGAGAACAGTTAGATCCAAAAGAAATACTAAAAATGGTCACAGTAAATAGCGCACAGATACTCAAATTAAATTCAGGATGTATACAAGAAGGCAGACAAGCAGATCTACTCTTTTTGGATAAAAATCATATTGATTTACAACCCATTCATAATATATACGCATCCATAGTACACAGAATGAGTTATGATGCTATAAAAGCAATAATGCTAAAGGGAAAATTTTTTTTAGGAGTATTATAATATGTATGTTATCCTTAATGCGGCCATTACGCTTGATGGAAAAATAGCCTCAGTTACTGGAGATTCAAAAATATCTTCGATAATGGATTTAAAACGCGTTCATAAGCTACGTTCCGGTGTAGACGCGATAATTATTGGAAGTAATACAGCAATTATAGATAATCCTATGTTAAATGTAAGATTTTATAAAAAATCAAATAATCCAACTAGAGTGATCATAGACAGCGGATGTAAAATTTCCCTAAATTCAAAAATTATAAGAACTGCCAAGAAAATCAATACAATTATTGCAATAAACAACGAAGTAAAATCAGCCTCTAAAATAAAGAAGTTAACTGATTTAAATGTAAAAATAATTAAGACAAATAAAACTAAATTTGGAAAAGTTGATCTAAAAAAATTATTTTTATTTTTAGAAAGAATGGGAATTAAAAAAGTTTTGATAGAAGGAGGTGGTGAAATTAATTGGTCGTGTCTAAGGTTAGGTTTAGTAGATGAATTGAGAGTAACTATTTCTCCTATAATAATAGGAGGAAGGAATGCAAAAACTATTACAGAAGGAATTGGATTTTCAAAAATTTCTCAGGGTATAAAACTAAAATTAAGAAAAATAACAAAGTACAAAAACGGTGAAATAGTATTATATTATATAATTTTAAATTAATTCTTTTGTAATTCTATCCAAAATGTTAATTTGTTCTTATAGTAGAAACAAAATTATTTCCCCATATCAGATGAAAGTTGATCGATTTTATATCTTAATGCCTCTTTCAATTTACTATTATCAATAACATTGAGGGCATTTTTACAATTAGGGCATTTGAAAAAACTTTCTACAGCATTTTCAAATTTAACATTTGGACATCCGTTATTTCCACAATGATAAAATTCGGAAGATTCCTCATATTCTAATCTCTTTTGTAGTCTTTCTAAAATCTTTTTTTTCTGGGTATCAATAAAATTTTCAACTTGATCATTCTTAGCTCTCCAACGATATACAAACCATCCCTTTTTTTCATCCTTAACTCTAATACCGGTAATCAAAGCTTTCCCAAACATATCGTAAAGTACTTTACGAATGACATTTATACGCATTCCAGTAGCTCCTGCTATCTCTTCATCTGTGGCATCTTGTGTACTTAGAAGCGCTTTTGCTACCTTAAAATATTCCTCCCCACCTATTAAAGCTGCAATTTTGACGAATGAATCGTCCGACACTGTGTTGGTAGAACGCATAGAATATAATTTTTATATAATTTTGAGATATATATTTACCGAATCCATCTAGTAATTTTATTTTAAGTGGATAAATAAAATACTTATACGTGTTTATATGATTTAATAAAAATGATGACCGAGAAAAATGAGAATGAAGAAAAAGTAAATGTAATGTTAAAAGAAAAAAAATTACGTGGTTCTGGTGGTTATGTAGTTGCAAAAATTTCAGATGATGAACAAAAACTAGGAAATCTCGGCGGCCCTGAATTATTTTTAGCTGGAATTGGAAAGTTAGATAAAAACAGAATCTCTAAATATTATTGTAATAAATGTGAGAAGGAATACAAAGGTTTTCCAAAATTAAATTATGAAAATCCGAATGAAAATGTAGGTGAAGGAGTTACACTAATCGAAAAGGGAGAATATCAGTGTCAGATATGTAGTGGAATAATAGCTCAATATAGAAAGTTTGATTCAAATAATGAAATAAAAAGTGAGAAACAAGAAATAGAATTGGAAAAAAATGTAAACAAAAAAGCACTTACAAAGAATAATTACTTGCCAATTAATTCATTGATAGGAATGCCAGTTTATAACGATGAGGCTATGTTAGTTGGAAACATTTTTGAGGTTGGGCTGCAAAAGACAGATTTAGGAATGATACATGTAAATTTCAAGATTAAAAAAATTGATGGTGAGAAACAAGAAATCGTTGATATATTTTGGGAAAAAATATCAAAGATTGGAGATATTGTATTGATAAAATCAGAACAGGAGGTATCGATCAATAATAAATGTCCTTCCTGTAGTTTTGTCAATCAGGAAGATGCAAATTATTGCGAGGAATGCGGAAACAAATTAAAATAAATAAATTTTTTTCAAAATAATATAAAAATTTTAATTTGTAGATAATCCAATCCTTACATCTACTACTCTTACGCCTTTTCCTTCTTCTAATACGAGCAATGGATTTATATCAAATTCTTCAATCTCTGGAAAATCAGTCATCAATTGTGATAATCTCAGGAGACAGTCAGATATTCCATTAATGTCTGATGGTTTTTCACCTCTAACTCCTCTTAATAATGGAAATGTTTTGATCGATTTTATCATTTCTAATGCTTCTGATTCATTAATAGGAGCCAATCTAAATACCACATCTTTAATGACTTCAACATAAATCCCTCCCAAACCAAACATGATCAATGGCCCAAAAAGCTTATCACGCTTCCCTCCCAATATTGTTTCTTTGGAGGTTGATATCATTTCTTGAATTAATATTCCATTGATCTTTGCATCTGGTTTGTATTTTTTTGCATTCTCAATAATTGTTGTAAATGCATTCACAGCTTCTTTTTGATCCTTTATTCCTATCTTGACCCCTCCAGCATCAGATTTGTGAATAATATCGGGAGATACAATCTTCATTACAACTGGAAAACCAATTTCTTCTGCATATTTAGCACATTCTTCAGTAGTTGTAGCCACAATTTTTTTTGGGATTGAAAATCCATATGCTTTAAGAATTTCATATCCTTCGTCTTCCAATAGATTTTTTCTTCCTGTAGATAAAACTTGTTCAATTATTTTTTTTACTGTTTCCTTGTCAACCACAAATGGTTTTGGAGGATTCGTTTTACTGTTAATCCATTTACTATATCTATATAAAACTTCTAATGTTCTTATTGCAGACTCTGCATACATAAAGTGAGGAACATCTCCTTCCGATAAAATTTTTTTATTTTCTTCCCCTTCCGCCAGTCCCATTAAGGCGGCAAGTGTTGTCTTTCCAGAATTTTTTGAAGTTTTAACTACGGTTGTAGCTAAATCATTATAATCCAATGTAGCCGATGGAGTACACATTACGACCAATGCACCGACATTTTTATTTGATAAGACTTCATTCAGAACTTTCTCGAATCTATTAAAATCTGCATCCCCTACGATATCCACAGGATTTTTTGCTGAACCATGTGGCGGTATTGCCATAGCAATTATCTCTTTTGAAGAAGATAGATCTGCCATTTTTAAACCATATTTTGAACATGCATCAGTTGAAATTATAGCAGGTCCACCAGCATTTGATACAATTACAATTCCACTATCTACTGGTGGTAGTGGTTGTTTTGAAAATGCTGTAGAAATTTCGAACAATTCTTGCATGGAATCTACTCTAATTACACCTGATTGGGAGAATAGTGCATCATAAATTTCATCTGAACCCATCAAAGCTCCGGTATGCGACATAGCGGCCTTAGCACCCTCCGGTGTTCTTCCGGATTTAAGAACTATTATTGGTTTCATTTTTTCTTGAGTAATTTTTTTAGATGTATTCATAAATTTTCTTCCATCGCGAATATCCTCAAGGTACATGACAATCACCTTGGTTTCATCGTCATCTGCTAACAATTCAAGGACATCGTTCTCATCCATATCTACCTTGTTACCCATACTGATAACTTTTGAAAAACCGATTCCCTGTGCCATTGCGTCTTCAACTGTTGCGGCGCAAATTGCTCCACTTTGTGACACTAGTGCAATTCCTCCAGATTTAGGTGTAATCTTTAGAAATGTAGAATTCATCATGCTTGTTTGGGATAAACTCATAATACCAAGACAATTAGGACCGATTATTCTTGTACCATATTTTGTGCCTATTTCTCCAACTTTTTTTTCAAGAGAAGCTCCTTCATCATTGACTTCCTTAAAGCCTGCAGAGACAATTATAGCACCTTTGATATTTTTTTTTCCTATATCTTCCATTACTTGTGGAACAATTTTATTTGGAGTTGCAACAACTGCCAAGTCCACATCTTCTGGAATATCAAGAACGCTTTTGTATGCGGAAATTCCAAATACAGAGGAATTGGATGGAGTTATAGGATATATTTTCCCCTTATATCCATTCATTATATTAGAAAAAATAGCTTTCCCAACGCCGGGTTTTTCAGAAGCTCCAACAACAGCAATTGATTTTGGATTAAAAAATATCTTGGCTAAATCATTTGAAGACATAATTAACTCCTTATGTTCATGATTTATAATCATTTCCTATTTTTCTTCACCAACTCTAAATGAATGTGGACTTTAGAAAGGATATCATCATATTGATAGTAACATTTAATTTCAATATGACTTTGGTTCATTTTATTGAACATTACTAATGATAAATTCGAGATTAACGTTGACGATATGATTAAGGATCTTCAGGATTTAATTAAGATTCCAAGTGTATCTGCCAGAAAGAAAAATTTGATAGAATGTGCAGAAATGATTGTGAAAATTATGAAAAAAAGTGGTATTAAATCGGAATTATTATATTTATTTGATGAAAAAGGTAAAGTATTAGATATTCCGCCTGTAGTATATGGGGAGATTCTATCAAAAAAAAATCCTAATGGAAAAACAATTCTTTTTTATAATCATTATGATGTTCAACCAGAGGACCCTATAGAATTATGGAAATATCATCCATTTGATGGAATTATAAAAGATAATTACATTTTTGGTCGAGGAGCATCAGACGACAAGGGAGAATTGATTACTAGAATAAATGCAGTGGAGTCATTTTTGAGAGAAACCGGAGATGTACCTTGTAATGTAAAATTTATTGTTGAGGGAGAAGAAGAAATTGGTAGTAGACATATGGAACAATATCTTTCAAAATTTAGAGAAAAATTCCATTGTGATGCAATAATATGGGAATTTGGATATATAGATGAGAACGATAGACCAATAATTAGTCTTGGGATGAAAGGATTGTTATATGTGGAATTAATTGCACATGGTCCTTCTAGAGATGTTCATTCTAGTTTAGCTGTACTAATTGAAAATCCAGCTTGGAGATTGATAAAGTTATTAGATTCAATGCGAAATGAAAAAGGTGAAATCCTTATAAAAAATTGGTATCAAGACATTAAAGAATTTACTCAAGATGAATTAAATGTCATTTCTAACGAATATTTTAACGAGGAATCTTTTAAAAATGAATATGGCATAAAAGAATTTATTGACAACAAAACAGGGACAAATGTAAAAAAAGCGTTGGTTGGAAATCCTTCTTGCAATATCGCTGGATTGATTTCTGGATATATTGGAGAAGGTGCCAAAACAATAATTCCCTCTAATGCAATTGCAAAAATAGATTTCAGATTAGTCCCCAATATGGATCCACAAAAACAATTTCAATTATTAAAAAATCATCTTTATGAAAATGGGTATGAAAACGACATTGAACTGAAAATGATTCACGGAGAAGCTGCTTCACGAACCTCTTTAAATGATCCTTTTGTTAAAATAGTAGAAGATTCGGCCAGGGAAATTTATGATAATAAAATTGTAAAGACAATTTCATCTCCAGGAACCGGTCCTATGTATGTCTTCGATAAAATATTAAATGCTCCAAGTATCTCAATTGGTAGTACGCATGTATTTTCGAAAATACACTCTCCAAATGAATATACAAGAGTTGATTTATTAATTAAAACTACAAGATGTATAAAAAAAATTATGGAAAAAATGTCTAATAAAAATTGATTTTTTCAGATATAAACTAGAAAAATCTATTTAAGTAGTTTAGAAAGCCATAATTTTGCACCATGAACAACTGGAATTGCAAAATCTTTTGTAATCATAATTGGACAGGTTAATTGATTTAATAGTATTAATAGATGTGGATTGGTTAAAAAATTGAATTTTCCTATATTTGCATTAGTAATGATAAGATCCGGTTGAATCGAATTTAATGCAGACAACATTAGGTCAGATATTTTTTCGCTATTAAGTTCCATTTCTTTGGTTAAATAAATGTCACTTATCTCGAAATTGAATTTAAGATCTTCCAAATATTTAACTATCGATACATCTTCATAATTTTTCGATTGAACAAGCAAAGAATCACTTTTAAATTTAACTGCTGCGTTAGTATTTATATGCAAAATAATAATTTTAAATAAACCATCCCTTCCAAGCCACTTAATGATATTTGGAATAATTTCTGATTGATGTCTTTCATCATAAAGTATTACTAAATTTTTAGGAGTGTTAGCATCTGTAGTGTAAGATGGTATATTCTTATTTGATTTATTTGGTGTAAAAAGTAAACTATCTTCGCCTGTTGTTTTGATCGCTATTATGTTACACGTTGATAGTGTTTGAAGTTTTTTATTTCTTCTGAGAATTTCAAAATTTGTGATCAAAAGATCAATTTTTTGTTCTGTAATTGTTGCCAATATGGCTTCGGTAGGGTCATGAGATATTCTAACTAGATAATGGTTCATAATATTTTCTTGGTCTATGATTTTTTCTAATGGTCCAAAAGATTTTCGTGCAATTTCAGAAAAAGCAATTCCTGCAGATAAAGGTGTTTGGGATGGTACTGTAATGACCCTCAGAACA
This sequence comes from uncultured Nitrososphaeraceae archaeon, assembly GCA_964531845.1. GTDB lineage: Archaea > Thermoproteota > Nitrososphaeria > Nitrososphaerales > Nitrososphaeraceae > QCWD01. The sequence goes on along the minus strand of CAZHFI010000032.1, from coordinate 4,314 downwards.
TTTATTTCTCCTTCATTTTCGTGCGCAAACTTTAAAGCATATCTAATTAGACGATCAGGATTTTCTGGTGTATATGGCAACAAAATTCGGAAATCTTTACGTGTGAGATCACCTTCACTCGTGATTATAGGCGCATAGTGCTCTATCTCTTTTTTAAAAGTATACATTCTATATAATACAAACCCAACTGCTACCCAAAGAGCAGTTATACCCCAACTTAGAGGGGCAGTAATTAAGAGATATACAGCAAGTCCTAAATTTAAAAAAATTCCTATTATTGGAATCATAGGAAATACAGGTGTTTTATATCCATAATCTAATTTGTCACCATACATTCGACGGATTGTAATTACTGCAACATTCACTTGTGTAAATAACAAAAGAAAAATAACTCCTGCAGCCAAAGCGATTTGATTAAGTGGTAAAGCATATGCCATTATGGCCATTACCATACATGATATCATAGTCGAGACATGAGGTGTTTTATTTTTTTTATGGATTGAACTTAACATATGTGGTAGATTATAATGTCTCCCCATAGCAAAAGCAACACGAGCTGATGAAAAGGTTGTTGCATTTAATGCTGCAAGAGTAGATACCAATCCTCCCATTAAAACGATAAATGAACCATAAGGGAGAAAAGTGTTTGCAGCTTTCATGATACCTAGTTCACCATTTTCTCCTATGAATTTCCAAGAAGGGTTGGTATCGGAGATATATGTAGCTCCAATAGTCACTAAAGCAACTAAACAGTACATTACGACTACAATTGCAAGGGAGATGAAAATTGCTCGTGGGATATTTCTCTTAGGATTTTTAATCTCCTCACCTGTTTGAACTATAATTTCATATCCTTCAAATGCTATAAATGTTAGTCCCATAGCAGCAACAATTCCTGCTATTCCCATTGGCATAAAATCTGAGAAATTTACCTCCCAATTGTGTGGATTATATGAGATGGACCATATACCACCAATAATTAGTAAAGAAATTGTACCCAATTGAAAAATTGTAACAATAGTTCCAACTCTTCCTGTTTCTGATGCACCTCTGATATTAATGTACATAAATGCAATTATTGATAAAACTGCTACCAATTTATCAACTGGAATAAAATCAAATAATGGATTGGATGTTATTTTCAGTATATCTAATAAACTAGACATAAAAGAACCAAAACCTACAGCGTATAGACTACCAGCGACGATATGTGCAAACCAAGCTAACCATCCACTAATAAATGCATTAGGTCTTGGAAGACCTTGACGTATCCATAAATATCCTCCTCCTGCTTCTGGCATTGCAGACCCTAATTCAGCGTATCCCATTGCAGTAAAAGTTGTAATTATAGCATTTAGAATAAAAACAAGTATTACAGCTGTACCCGCTAAACCAATAGCAGAACCCGTTAGAACGAAAATTGATCCTCCTATCATGCCAGCTATTCCAACCATTACAACATCCATTAATCCTAGAGAACGAACTAGGCGGGGTTGTTGTAGTGAATTAATTGATGACAGATAGGAATCCCTGTCATCCGATTCGGGCAATTCGATGACAAGTGCATTTGAAATAAACAATAATTAAACGTTTACACACATATGCAATTAAAATTCAAATTTATTCAATTTAATCATAAATAAGTTTAATAATCTTTTGGACAAATGTATCTAATGCCCTTTTTTAGGGATATTCAAAATGATCAAGTGGTTGTTGCCACATTAAAGGGTAAATCCTATTATAATATTACAAAATTTCTGAAATATAATAATTTCAACTACGAGTCTCTTTCTCCAATGGAAGCCTTAGAATCTAATGCCAAGATAATTTTAACATCCAAAGAAGAATATACATTTTTTTTAAAGAAACCAAATGCTCAGATAATACAGGATTTTGAATTAAATCAAGAACCTGTCATCATAAAAGCAAAGATAGTAAAAAAAATCATGGAAAAGATGACTTGTGATGATCAGCTGACAATTGGTATAGATGTAGGAAATAGGATTGGAATAGTAGTTTATTATTTCCAACAGGAAATAGAAAGTATGGTATTATCATCAATAGATTCGGTAATTAGATTCTTGATGATTATTTTAGAGGAAATTGATTCTTGTAGAAAAATTGTGAGAATAGGTGATGGAAATATCACAATGGCTATATGTTTAGCTCGAGCTATAAAATATAGATTTAAAAGATTGATTCATATTGAAATTGTTAACGAAAGTGGTTCATCTATTGCTTCTAATATTGAAATAAATAGAAGAATAATTCGTGACAAATCATCTGCTAGAATAATAGCATTTAGAAACGGAAAGACATTCGAAATTACATAAACTTTTAATAAATAAAAATCTATTTCAAATAATTTATTATTGAACCCATCGATGAGTAAAAGAATAGTAAGTACCGACGGAAGAAAATTTTATATTAGAATGATTAATTTTGAGAACGGATATTTTATTTCTATATCTGAAAATGAAGAAAGGATTGGTGCTTTATCAGTATCCATAAGTAATGCAAATAATTTTAATATTGTTAAGGTGATCCCTAGTAAATTTGAATCGATTTTCTTAAATTCAATAGCAGAGAGAGTTTCTAAAGCAGTAAATGGGATTGTAATTATTAGTCTACATAACATAAACCAGTTAACCTTAGAAAATATGAAAATAATTATTGGAGCAATTATGGATAATATTGAGGAGAAGAATAATCTTGACAGTAAGTAAAATTAATAATCTTCATGATTTTATTAATAAGCTTGAAATAAAAAATGAAATAATAAAAGTAAAAAGGGAAATTGACCCAAAATTTGAGCTGGCAGCAATTACAAGTAAATTTGAAGGAAAACAAGCAGTTTTATTTGAATCTGTAAAAAATAGTGAATTAAAAGTTATATGTAATGTTCTTGGATCACGTAGTAGATTTGCCCTTGCATTAGGTTTAACCAATCCTGATTTAATTCATTCGCATATTAATAATACAGTAAAAAATATTAGTACTCCAAAAAAGAGTAACATATTGACTCGTGAATATTTTTTAAAATCTTCAAGGAATTTAGACATTTTACCAATTGTAACTCATTTTGAAAAAGATGCTGGTCCTTATATTACATCATCTATTGTTTATGCAAAAAATCTTGAAACCGATTATCAAAATTCATCTACACATAGATTGCTAAAGATGGATGAAAAACATATGTGTATTAGGATGGTAGAAGGAAGACACTTACATAAATGTTTTACATATGCCAAAGAACATGGTGAAGACCTCAAAGTATCAATATCTATCGGATCAAGTCCTGTAATAAATATAGCCGCAGCTTATCAAGCATCCTATGGTATAGATGAAATGAGAATTGCCAATTCTTTATTAGGAAACAAATTAACCTTAATGCAAGATAATTATAGTAAATTATTTGTTCCTATGGAATGTGAAATAATATTAGAAGGACGGATATTGAAAGATAGAAATCATATTGAATGGATGGTTGAAATGTTAAAAACTTACGATTTTAAACGTCCACAACCTGTATTTGAATTAGAAAAAATTAGGTTTAATGTCAATTCTGTCTTCTATGACATTTTGCCAGGATATTTAGAACATAGACTATTAATGGGCTTGCCTGTAGAAGCTAAGATTTATGAAAATGTCAGAAATGTGGTTCCTACAACATTAAAAGTACACTTAACTGATGGTGGAAGTAATTGGTTAAATACAGTAATCCAAATTAGGAAAAAGTTAGAAGGTGAACCGAAAAATGCAATACTAGCTGCATTCGCTGCTCATCCTTCACTCAAGATTGCCACAGTAGTTGATGAAGACATCGATCCAACTGACCCCATTTCTGTGGAATACGCTTTAGCTACAAGATTTCAAGCAGATAAGGATATAACAATAATTAATAATGTCAAGGGTTCAACTTTGGACCCTTCAAGCGATCAGGAAAATTTATTAACAACAAAAGTAGGATTTGACGCTACAGCAAGTTTATTAAAATCGAAAGAAAGATTTGAAATTGCAAAAATTCCGGGAGGGGATGATATAGATCTTTCTCAATATATAAAACATTAACAATTTTTACTCAAATAATTACTAAATATTATCTCAAAATCATCTACATTATAAAATCATTTTAGTAGAAATATTAATTTAAATATTATTAACTTTTAAAATAAATCGATTATTTATGAAGCCTAATACTTTTGCAATGAAAGATTAGCATCTTGAACATGTCGAAAAAGTAATAGTGCGTTATGTTAAAGGAATATCTCCTAATGCATCTTCATTTGAAAAACGAAATTTTAAAAAATATAG
>CAZHFI010000031.1:12023-15988 GCA_964531845.1 uncultured Nitrososphaeraceae archaeon | reverse complement strand
GCCCATATTGTATTTGAAAGTTCTAAAGAAGTAAATTTGGATTGATAAAATGGCGTAAGGTGAACCGGAGGATCATAATAAACTGTGGCTCCAATTCCATTGTTGTTTAAAGTATCTTTTAAAAAATTTCTTAATTTATTATTAGCCAGACTAATTGTATAGAGATACCAATTATATTTTTTATCGTTTAATTCATGTGAAAGAACTATATTATTAGTTATTGTATCCAATAACATGGTCATTAAATTTGCATTATGTTTCCTTTTTTGTAATATTTCAGTAATTTTATGCATTTGTATTTTTGCGATTGCAGCACTTAGTTCTGGCAATCGTAAATTTAATCCAAATATTTTAGTATCATAACCTTTAATCATACCATGATTTCGGATCATTTTTAATTTTTCCGCAATATTGTAATCATTTGTAACAATTGCCCCTCCTTCTCCAGATGTTAAAACTTTACTAGCATACATACTAAAACAACCCATAATACCAAATGTTCCAGTTTGTTTATTTTTATATAGAGAACCAAGTGACTGACATGCATCTTCTATTAGTAGTAAAGAATTATCATTTGCAACTTCCAAAAGTTCATCCATATTTGAGGGATGTCCATACAGATGCACTGGAATTATTGCCCTTGTTTTGCCAGTTATTTTTTTTCTCAAGTTTTCTACATCAATTGTATAATCTTTTTTATTAATATCTACAAATACTGGTTTAGCTCCTACGGCTAAAACAGAATTTGCAGTAGCGACAAAAGTAAAAGACGGTAACAAAACTTCATCCCCATCTTTAATATCTGCAGCCAATAGTGCGGCATGGAGTGCAGAAGTACCTGAATTTACTGATATTACATAATTTATATTAAGAAAATCTCGCATCAATCTTTCAAATTCTTGTACTCTCTTTCCACCTTCTTTTGCAGCCGATGTCAATGAATTTTCTTCCAATACCGACAATACTTCTTTTTTTTCGTCTTCACCTATCCACGGTTTATTTATTGGTATCAAATCAAATAAGAAAATATTGTGATTTATTAATAAGCTATACTTTATTATATATGTGAAATCCATTTTATCTGAAAATTTTGGATGTGCATATTGTTAAAATTGAATTAAGATATAATAAGAGGGATATCAGATATTTAACTTGCGCAGATGTGGCAGAGTGGTCTTCTATTAAGAACACAATAATGCGTCGGCCTTGAGTTATTCAAGTTAGAAAAGTTAGCCGATTCGCCTTTGGGCGATCAGGAGTTCGAATCTCCTCATCTGCGTTAAATGTATGATTTAAAGTTACTGATTCGTGTTATGAAAGCATTTGTGGATTGGAAATTAAACTTTTGAGAAAAAATAATCGAATGTTAATGCGGTGTTATTTAATGAGTTAATAATTTTTTTAAACAAGACTTAAGAGATAAAAGACCAACAAGATTGTTAAATTATAGTTAAATTAAAAAGTATTTCAATATTTCATAGAAATTAGGATGGATAGAAAATATTTGTTGATTGCTGTAGTTTTGGTTCTTGGTCTTATAACTATCTTTATGACTCCCAGTAGAGATACCATAATACCGATACCTAGTCCTCATCGATTCAGTAACGACGGTAATCAAACTAACGGAATTTTAATTCTGGCAAAAAATTTAGAAAGTCCTACATCAATAGATATATCAGATGGAGGAAAAATATTTTTTACTGAAAAGAATGGACAAATTAAAATAATCGAGGATGGAAAGTTATTAAATCAATCCATTACAAATATTGCTGTTGAAAACAATAATGAAGAAGGATTATTGGGAATAACATTACATCCGAATTTTACTTTGAATCATTTATTATATGTCTATCATACTTATAAAAAAGATAATATTCTGTTAAATAAAGTACTTCTTTTAAAAGAAAAGGATAACAAGATCGTTGAATCAAAAACAGTAATTGACAATATTCCTGCTGCTTCATTCAATAATGGTGGAGTAATAAGATTTGGATTGGATGGAAAATTATATGTAGGAACAGGTGACGCACAAATCCCTCATTTATCCCAAAATCTCACTAATTTAGCAGGCAAAATTTTACGTTTAAATTTTGATGGAAAAATTCCAGAGGATAATCCCATCAAAAATTCACCTATTTTCTCTTATGGCCATCGAGATGTAGTAGGATTAGCATGGAATATCAAAACACATGAAATGTATTCTGCAGAGAGAGGGCCTTATGGATTTGATGAAATCAATTTAATAAAACCAGGCAAGAATTATGGATGGCCGATAGAAAAATGTTCCGATGAGAGTAACAAAATATTTGAAATACCCATTTTTTGTTTTAATCCATCTATCGAACCATCAGGAATAGTTTTTTCAAAAGGTACTTCAGATAAATCCGATGAATTATTTATTTCAACACTTAGAGGATCTCATGTGAGACAAATTAATCCCGATTTGAAAGAACAAAATAACATCCTTGTTGGATATGGTCGTTTAGGAAACATTATTAATGATAAGAATGGTTCGTTATATGTAATAACAAGTAATACTGATGGTTTTGGTATAAAATATTATGAAGATGACAAAATTTTAAAAATACCTCATAGTGAGAAATATTAATCATGAAAAATTTAAAAAAATTTTATGATATGACTCAAGAAGAAAGGATGGATTTTTTAAAAAATAAACTGAGATTATCTAATGAAGATATTGAAATATTAAAGGATCTGCCAAAAAATTTTAATTTTGAAAATATTAATAGAATGATTGAAAATGCAATAGGAATAATACCAATTCCTTTGGGAATAGTAAGTAATTTTATAGTTAATAAAAAAACATATGTTGTTCCTATGGCTACAGAGGAACCATCTATAATTGCAGCTGCCAATAAGGCTGCTAAGATTGTATCAGTTTCAGGTGGTTTTACTGCAAAATGTGATGATTCTATAATGATAGGACAAATTCAATTGATTTCTCCAGATAGTGCTTTTCAAAAAATAAAAAGAAAAATATTGGTAAACAAACAATTGTTATTAGATATAGCAAATTCAAAAAGCAGATCGGTTAAAGTAATAGATTTACAAATTAGACACCTAATTGATGAAAGTAGAAATAAAATGGGAGAAATGAACATCATAGAAATAATAGTGGATACAAAAGATGCCATGGGAGCAAATGTTATAAACACAATGTGTGAGGCAATTGCACCAAAAATTGAGGAAATAACTGGTGGAAGGACGGTTTTGAAAATTTTATCCAACTTTTCTACAAAAAGATTAGTAAAGGCAAAAGCAATTTTTTTAAAGAATGAGATAGGATCAGAAACTATTGAAAGAATCCTATATGCTTATGCATTTGCATATTCTGACCCATACAGGGCAGTAACACATAACAAAGGGGTAATGAATGGTATTGATTCAGTTGCTATTGCAACGGGTCAAGATTATCGTGCAATAGAATCTGCAGCACATGCATATGCATCGATATCTGGAAAATATAGATCATTAACAAAATGGACAAAATCAAAAGATGGAAATTTAATTGGAGAGATTGAGATTCCTTTGGCTGTAGGCATAGTTGGTGGTATTATTTCTGTTCATCCTTTCATAAAAACATCTTTAAAAATATTGAATATTAAAAATGCAAAAGAATTATCAATGATAATGGCATGTGTCGGTCTGGCACAAAACTTCGCAGCAATTAGAGCATTAGCTTCGGAAGGGATACAGAAAGGACACATGAAATTGCATGCTAAGAATATTGCTGTAACCGCAGGAGCGACAGGTAGCGATATAGACAATTTGGCTGATAAGTTAATTAAAGAAGGAAATGTTAGTGTAACTAGAGCTTTAGAATTAATGAAAATAAAAAATAAAAAATAAAAAATTAGCATTAAATATATATCTGAAAAATAAATCAAATTTATCTTTGGCGATAGTGAAATTTGCAATTCCAAAAGGTACAATTGAAGAATCAA
>CAZHFI010000031.1:0-11923 GCA_964531845.1 uncultured Nitrososphaeraceae archaeon | reverse complement strand
TTATCTTTGGCGATAGTGAAATTTGCAATTCCAAAAGGTACAATTGAAGAATCAACGTTCAAAATTTTAGAAGAGGCTTGGCAAAAGGTAAGTGGTAGGGCAAGGACATACAGAATAAAATTAAGCGACCAAGATATTGAAGTAAAGTTATTACGTCCTCAGGAAATTCCAACATACATACAGGAAGGATTTTATGATGTGGGGATTACAGGAAGAGATTGGATTATAGAAGCTAACGCAAATGTAAAAATTTTATTAGATTTGGAATATGGAAAAGTAAAGCAAGTTATCGCTGCGCCTAAAAACTTAATTTACGAAAATTTAGATCAAATGATTGAAGATTATGCTAAAAACTATAAGACTCTAAGAATTTCTTCGGAATATCTTACGACAACAGCAAATTATGTTAAATCTAGACCTTCCTATAACAAATATTTTAGTGATAAAGAACCAATGATTATTACACCATGGCTAAGAGTCGGACAAAATAAAAGTGTCCAAATATATCTTTCGTTTGGTGCCACTGAAGCAAAACCTCCAGAAGATGTTGATGTAATATTTGATATTACTGAAACTGGAGCAACATTATCGCAAAATAATCTCAAGATAATTGATACAGTAAATGAATCCACTTCTGTTTTAATTGCAAATAGAGATTCATTAAAAGATAGAGAGAAAAGAGAAAAAATCAAAGATATGATAGCTCTATTAAAGGGGGTTGTTGAAGCCCGAAAGAAACTTCATATCTTTGTAAATGTAAAAAATGAAAACCTTGATAACCTACTTGCTAATTTACCAGCATTAAAAAAACCTACAATTAGCAAGCTAAGTGAGGAAGGATGGTATGGTATTAACACAGTAATAGATAAAAATGAATTCATTAAAATTGTTCCAGTTATGAGAAAATTTGCTCAAGGATTAGTAGTATTAGAACCTAGACAAATTCTTCCTTTAGAAGAAGTCAAATTAGATGAAGATAATGATACGAATTATTAAAATTACAGATCATGTTAGAGATATAGAAAAATTAAGAAATTTTAATCATCGAGTGTCCACTGATTTAATTAAAAAAGTTAGTGAAATAATAGAAAATGTAAAGAAATTTGGAGACAAAGCCATACTAGAATATACTGAAAAATTTGATAATGTTAAATTGGATGAAATAAAAATAAATGAAGAGGATATAAATAAAGCATATGAAAGAGTAACCGATCAACAGATAAAAGCAATTACCATAATGAAGAAAAGATTAATAAAAAATGAAAGAAGATTTTTTAAGAATATTAAAAACAGCAATAGCATAATTGATGGAATAAAATTTCAAAAAATTATTCAGCCTATTAACAGTGTGGGGTGTTATATACCAGGCGGAAAAGCAAGATATCCGAGTACTCTGGTAATGTGTGCAATTCCTGCAAAAATTGCTGGTGTAAAGAGAATAGTTGTAATATCCCCTCCGCAGGACAATGGAAATGTAGATCCTCTTACATTAGTAGCTTCGGATATATGTGAAATTAATGAATTTTATAAAATTGGTGGACCTCAAGGAATAGCAGCTTTGGCTTTCGGGACTCGATCCATCAAAAAAGTAGATAAGATTGTAGGACCAGGTGGATCATATGTAACTGCAGCTAAACAGATTATATCTTCGCAAGTTTCAATAGATATGCTTGCAGGTCCAACTGAATTACTAATTTATGTCGATAAATTAACAAATCCAAGATTGGTGGCAGTGGATTTAATTTCACAAGCCGAACACAGTAATGATACAATATGTGGTGTTATAACGGAATCAAAATCTATTGCGTATAAAATAAAAAATGAAGTTGAAAATATCATATCTAATGAAAAAATATTACGAAAAGAAATAGTAAAAAAAAGTCTTGAAACAAACGGATTTATAGCAATTGCAGAAAATAAAAAGAAAATCATTGAATTTATTAATGAATTGGCACCGGAACATTTAGAAATTATGATAAAAAATGGAGGAGAAAACGTTGCCAAAAAAGTAAATTCAGGATTAACTTTAGTTGGAGAAAATACACCATCATCCGCTAGTGATTACTTGTTAGGCTCAAATCATGTATTACCTACTATGAGTTTTGGAAAAACTAGATCATCCCTGTCAGTAATGGATTTTATCAGAATTAACAATATAATCTCAACTTCAAAAAAAGAATTAAAAGAGATAGCTCCGTATGTTAAAAGTGTGACCGAGGCAGAAGGATTATCTAATCATTATGAAGCTATAAGAAATAGATTATAAAATAAAAAATAATGAAAAAATATGGATAATTGGTTGGATAAAACATTAACAAAGTTATCTGCATATGAGTCATATAATAAACCAAAAAAAATTGTAAATGCAACAAAGTTAGATTCTAATGAAAATAAAGTTTTAGTAAAAAGAATAAGTACCAATTATGCCATACAATCTGCCAAAAAGATTGATTTGAGGGAATACCCTAGTGAAGAGCTTGAAATTTTTTATGATAAATTACAGAAATATTGCAATATAGATAAAAAATATTTGGCTGTGGGAAATGGTTCTGATCAGATAATAGATCTTATTCTTTCAGTAATAGGAAAAGATCGGGATATAATAACATATATGCCTACATTTACATATGTTACTAATAGATGTCAACTTTATAATATTAAAGTAAATACGATCCCATTGAATATAAAAGATAATTCTTTAGATAAGAAAAGATTTATAAAAACTGCGGAAAATTCTGATATAATTTATATTTGTTCTCCAAATAATCCAACAGGTAACCAATTTAATGAGTATGATATTAAAGATATTATTGATAATTTGAAAAACAAGTTGATCATATTAGATGAGGCATATGTAGAATTTGGAAAATACTCTATGTCAAAATACGTTATTGATTTAGAAAACGTGGTGATATTAAGAACGTTTTCAAAAGCATTTGGGTTAGCAGGAGCAAGGATTGGATATCTGATTGCAAATGAAAAATTTGCTGGTATTTTTAAAAAGACAATCCAATCTCCGTACCCAGTTAATAGTATATCATTATCTATAGCAAGTAAGATATTGACAAAATCAAAATACATTAATCAAGTAGTGGAAGAAATAAAGATTGAACGAAATCAACTATATAGAAAGATAAAAGATATAAAAAGTATAAAGGTTTATCAATCTGATGCCAATTTTATTTTTATTCAAGCTGAAAACCAATATGAATGGCTTTTAAAAGAGCTAAAAAAAGAGAAAATGATTGTAAAAGAATTTGGAAATATAGGTCAAAGAAGAGGTTGTTTAAGATATACCATTGGTACAAAGGAAATGAATGAAAAATTCTCTAAGATTATTGAAAAGATAAAAGGTTTTTAAATAAGATAACAAATTGAATAAAAAAAATAATGATTTAAAGAATTCTAGTTGTATCATCTTTGATATTGATGGAGTTTTGATAGATGTGAGAAAATCATATAATTCAGCTATTATAAAGACTGTCCAGTATTTTTTAAAAAAAATAATTAATTCTAACAGGAATATAGAACAAGATCAATTACTTGGATTGATTTATAGTTTAAGGCAGACTGGCGGATTTAATAATGATGTTGATACAAGTTATGCTATAATCTTATTGTTATCATATTACTCCGAATTTTCAAAATTAAAAAATATAGATTTACATTTTTCATTAGAAACAATCATTAAAAAATTGGACGACAAAGGAATTAGTTCTTTAGAAAAAATATTGCTTGACATATCTAAGTGTAATAAATTTATAATTTATGAAATAGAAAGAATTAAAAAAATTTTAAATTATCCCGGACCTGTTGGACAAAGTATAATAGCGACAATCTTTGATGAATTTTTTTATGGGCCACAGATGTTCATAAAAAGATATAATATGTTGCCTAAATATTATTTTAAAACTCCTTTAATTGATTATGATAAAATCATAATAAAAAAAAATACGATAGAAAAACTATCAAAACGAGTTGATGGAAAAATAGGAATAATCTCTGGTAGAAGCAGAGTAGCTGCAGAGTATTCGTTAGGAAAGTTTTTAGATTATTTTGACAGAAATCTGTGTGTTTTTCTGGAAGACGAAAAAAGAGAGTATGCAAAACCTAATACTTTTGCAATAGAAAAGGTCTTGACAAAGGTTAATGACGTAAAACAAATAATGTATGTAGGAGATTCAATAGAAGATTTAATAATGACTAGAAAAGCTCAAGAAATATATAAATTAAATTTTTTGTTTTGTGGAATATATGGATGTAGTATAAATCCTTCCGAGTTGATACAAAATTTCAGACGAAGAGATTCAGAAATAATAGTTAAAGACGTTAACCAATTGCCAAATATATTAAATAAAGTGTATTAATATTATTTTTGATCATTGAATTATAATAAACCTAAACATGATATTCTAAAAAAAAAATCTAGTAAAGACTATAAAACCAAAAGGAATGTGGGAGAACCAAGAACAAGTGAAATTAATCGCTCTACAAAGGAAACATCTGTAATCATAAAATTAAATATTGATGGAATAGGAATTACAACTATAAATACTGGAATTTCTTTCTTGGATCATTTAATAACTTCAATGGGAAAACATTCAATGATAGATATCAACATACAGGCTAAGTCTAATGATGGAATAGTTCATCATTTAATTGAAGATATTGGAATTTGTCTTGGAAAAGCAATAGATATGGCATTGGGTGATAGAATTGGAATTAGAAGGTATGGATTTGCCACAGTCCCAATGGATGAATGTCTTGCTACAACTTCGATCGATTTGATTAAAAGACAGTTCCATAAGGTTAATCTTCCATTAACTAGAAATAAAATCGAAGGAATTTCAAATGAAGATATGAAGCATTTTATCAATTCTTTTTTACAAAATTTAAATGCTTGTACTCATTTGAAATTAGAATATGGAGAAAACGATCATCATAAAATTGAAGCTATGATAAAATCGTTTGCAATAGCATTAAGAATGGCATCAGGTTTTGATTATCAAAATAATAACATACCAAGTACAAAAGGCATGATGTAAAAATGAACAAACCAATTATTGCAATATTTGATTATGGAGCAGGAAATCTTTTTAGTTTAAAAACATCGTTGGAAAAAAATGGGGCAAAAGAGATTATTATTGTAAATGATTTAAAAGAAATAAAAAAATTTGATGGATTAGTTCTTCCAGGAGTTGGAAATTTCGATCCTGCCATTAAAAGGATTAAAAAATTTAAGGAAATCTTTGTTAATGCTGTAGATAATGAATTTCCAGTTTTAGGAATATGTCTTGGAATGGAAATGTTATTTGAAAATAGTGAAGAAGGAAAATTAAATGGATTGTCTATTCTAGATGGAGATGTTAAAATTCTTCCATCAAATAAGGTGAAAATTCCTCATATAGGTTGGAATAATTTAGAGATAGTAAAAAGTAAAAGTAAAATTTTAGGAAATATTAAGAATAAATCATGGGTATATTTTGTACATTCATATAGAATAGTCCCAAAAAAAGACTTTACAGATATTATAGTAGCAAATACAAATTATGGGATAGACATACCCGTAGTTATAGAAAAAAAGAATTTGTTTGGTACACAATTTCATCCTGAAAAATCTGGTACAATAGGAGCAAAAATAATGAAAAATTTTATTGAGGTATGTAATAAAAAATGAAAATAATTCCTGCAATAGATCTTATGGATGGTAATGTGGTAAGATTAGTTAAAGGAGATCCAAAAAATAAGATAATTTATAGTAAAGATCCTATTGGCATAGCAAAAAAATTTCAAGAGGAAGGTGCGGATAGAATACATATTGTAGATCTTGATGCTGCATTAAGTGTTGGATGGGATGATTATAAAAATAATGAAGATGTCATATCTTCGATTTTAAAATCAGTAAATGTACCAATACAAGTATCTGGAGGATTAAGATCGATGGATGTAATCTACAGTCTACTAAATCGTGGTGCAAAAAAAATCATAATAGGAACTATGGCGTATAAAGATCCAAAAACAATTCAACAGCTATCTGCAAATAATCCTGGAAAAATAATAGTATCGATTGATCAGATAAATGATATGGTTATGATTGAGGGATGGAAAAAACCATCTGGTTTTAGAGTGAGTGAGGCAATTAAGCTATTTATGCTAAGAGGGATCAAAGAATTTTTACTTACGAGTGTAGACAGAGATGGAACTTTAAACGGGCCAGACCTAAATATGTTATTGCACACAGTAAATATTTCAAATACAAAAATAATTGCTAGTGGCGGTATTTCAAATATTACAGATATAATAAAAGTGAAAAATATAGGGTGTTCCTCTGTAATTTTAGGAAAAGCTTTGTATGACGGAAAAATTTCAGTGAAACAAGCAAAGTCGGTGGTATAAATATGACATTATCAAAAAGAATTATTCCTTGTTTAGATGTAGATAATGGAAGAGTTGTTAAAGGTGTAAATTTTAATCAAGTCAAAGATGCAGGTGACCCGGTAGAATTCGCCAAGAGATATGCAAAACAAGGAGCTGATGAATTAGTTTTCTTAGATATCACTGCATCGGAACAAAAAAGAGAGATTATCAAAAATGTTGTTAAAAATGTAGCATCTGTAATTGACATACCATTCACGGTTGGGGGAGGAATAAAAAAAATTGATGATGCGAGAGACATATTGTTAAGTGGAGCAGATAAGGTTTCTATAAATACGGCAGCAGTAAAGAAACCTGAATTGATTACCGAATTGATGTCAATTTTTGGTAAACAATGTATAGTTGTCGCGGTAGATACAAAAAAAAATTATGGAATTGGTGGCAGGCATTTTTTTAAGAATTTTAATAAGAAATCAAACATAATTGAAAAGTATTGGTTTGAAGTATTGATTTATGGTGGAAAGAAAGGAACTGGTATTGATGCAATAGAATGGTCTCAAAGGATTGAAAATCTAGGTGCTGGCGAGATTCTTTTGACAAGTATTGATGCAGATGGTACTCAAGACGGTTATGAAATAAATTTGATTGATAAAGTATGTAAAAAAGTACGTATTCCAGTAATTGCATCAGGTGGTTGTGGAAAACCTATCCATATGTTTCAAGTTTTCAATGAGACTGATGTGGATGCTGCATTGGCAGCTTCTATATTTCATTACGAACGGACAACTATTGATAAAGTTAAAAAGTATTTGAAAAGAAAAAAAATCAATGTTAGAATATAATAGTGTCTCTAGAAACTACATACATCAGATTTGTTAAAGATCTCTAATTGTAGATAGTTATTTTCGGTTTTATAACCTTCGAGGAACTGTGCATTCACAGTTATTGTAATTTACTTAATATCCTTATTTTTAGGATTGATCTTCAAAATATTAGATATTCCAGTTATCTATCTTTCGTTACGATGGTTATAAGTATATGTTTGGACTTCAATAATAGTGCTTAACAATAGTATTAACTTGAACAATGGGAATACGATTATCGACTTAATTATTCAGAATATGGTACATGGTATTAAGATGCATGGAATATAACGAAACTAAAAAATATTTACATTTGTCATTTGGATAAAGTTTGATCCAAGTTCGGTTGAAAACTTTATAAATTAATGAATTAGAGACTCTAGAAGTCATCATAGCTAACAACATTTTACAATAGATTATTGGGATATAACCAAAAGCAATCCAAGTACGTTAAACTTGCACAACAGTTGCTTTGTATTTTAAAACATTGCAGAATATTACTGTATCTGCACAGAAAGAGCAACAATCTGCATCTATACACTATGGCAAAATATCGTC
Source organism: uncultured Nitrososphaeraceae archaeon (assembly GCA_964531845.1). Lineage (GTDB taxonomy): Archaea > Thermoproteota > Nitrososphaeria > Nitrososphaerales > Nitrososphaeraceae > QCWD01. Next base: position 4,127 of record CAZHFI010000031.1, on the reverse strand, counting down.
ATTGTTACCATAAGACAGTATGAAGTAAACAGTTATCGTATGTTTATCGAATGGCTAGTTAAAGCATATTACCTTAGAGTGTTTTTGCAACTATCAAAAATACCACCCTATACTACACTGCAGAAATTTGCAGGCTGTAACAGTACCGCTGTACTGGAAAGAATAATTTCATCATTCATATTCTTTGTGAATACAAGACACATATTTGCAGGTATGGATGTAACAGGATTCAAAATTACAGGTGCATCACAGTACTATACTTCCAGGGCTAAATTGAGATGCAAATATGCTAAACTATCTATTGGAGCCAATGTCCTAGCACAGATTGTCTGTACTGTAAAGGTAAGACGTGGTCCAACCAGACATGATAACGTTGATTTCAAACCAATTGTAACAAAAATGTCGAAAATAAAAAATTATCTGCAGTTGTTGCAGATAAAGGATATGATAGTGAAGACAATCATGTACTAATACGGCAGAAACTAACTGGGTGGATACAGTATCATACCTGCAAGAAATGAACAAGTGCCTGTGTGGAAGACTCATGAAAGATATAGAAAGAAGATGAAATGGGGATACAACAAGTTGTTATACCATCAGAGGAACAAAGAAGAGACAATCATATCGGTCATAAAAAGACTGTTTGGAGAACATATAACATCATGGTTGATAAGAATGCAAAATAGGGAATTGATTTTCAGATGTATTGCGTATAATGTTCATAGAATGGTAAATTTGTTAGTTTTGTTGATGATTTCTAGAGTCGAATTAAAATAAGTATTAATATAAAGATAGAAAGTGATTTTGACTATCTCTAGTTTAATTGATATTATTTTTTGGAAGTATATTTTTACATGAAATAATAAATTCAATCTATGATTAGCTAAAAAAGTCCATCTTCATAATTTATCTTCTATTCGACACTTATTAATTAATCATATTGTAGAATATTAGACAATTTTAATCAGAATCAATATTGTTTATAAATATTCGGTAATTATTAAATTACATAACGTTTTTTTTGCATTATGAATATTTACTCCGAAGAAAGACCGTGGGGAGGATTCGAGAAATTTGTTGAAAATCAAACATGTACAGTTAAACTAATTCACATTAATCCAAATTCTAGACTCAGCTTACAATATCATAACAAAAGAAAGGAATTTTGGAAAATAATTGAAGGATCTGCAGAAGTAGAAATTGATGAAGAAAAATATATTGTTAAGAAGGGTGAAAATGTAATAATTCCATTGGGTGCAAAACATAGAATAAAAGCATTCGATGAGAAGTGTTTAGTTTTAGAAATTTCTTTGGGTGAATTTGATGAATCAGATATCGTTAGATTAAAAGACGACTATGATAGAATAAAATAGTGATTTAGATTTGTTTTAATAGAAACTTTTGGAATTTTGAAAAACACTAATAATACGTTTTATTATTTCAGAAAGCGAATCACAACTATCGTCATAACATGTGTTGGAATACGATGAATCTGTTAATCGATTCCTATTCCCATAAAAGATTCCGTAAATAATCTCTCTTATTAATGGAATAATTGCAGATCTTCCACCCCATATACCAGAATCAGTGATTAACCAGAACATAGATGTGGGATCATAACCTTTTGGAAAAATAGATTTAATATCATGATTTTTATCAAAATGTCCAATTATTTTAATTCGATATTTTGATAAACTTCTTACTCTAATAGCAAAATTGCTGCATAAAATACACCTATTATCAAAAATTAGAATCGGTACAGAAACAGACATTAGTAGTCTTATACAACTAGAAATATAATAATATTAGTATAAAATTATTTTTTATTATGGTTATTGCAAATCTAAAATTTAATGTTAAATAATTCTTTCAATTTGACTTCTGTTCATATTTATTTTTATGAAACATTAACTGAATTAACAAAAATACAAATTATACAAGTCATATTTTGTAATTTTCATACCATGAAAAATTAATCAAGAAATATCACCATAATTTATTATTTCTTTATCATGAATAATAAAAATCTTAAAAATGATATGATGTTTTCAGAAGAGATAAATAATGATATATTAATGATTTTATAAAGATAAGATGAAAAAAATAGTTTACGCAATTGCAGGAATAATTATAGGAATTGCAATAATTGTGTATTTTATTCCTAACATTAATTTATCTAATTTAAATTTAAACGATATTAAACTCAAACCAGATTTTAACAATGCAGCTCTAAAAGAACCAGAGCCAATTCAATTGAGTATGAAAAATATATCCTTGGTAAAACAAGATCCGAATATTAAAATAAGAACTAGTTTTGATATATTTAATCCAAATAATGCGACATTATTATTGGAACTAATTCGCTATAATATTTTTTTGGATAATGTTAGAATAGTATCTGGAGATATTGGTGATAAACTAGAGGGATTTGTTGATTCTCAGAAAGGAATCTATCCAATCATAGGAAATTCTAATCTGGTTTTAAAAGATGAGAAGGAAATAAAAAATGAAAAACGGATATCACCAATATGGAATAAGCTGGTTAATGATAGTAACTCGGATCTTCATTTTATAATAAATGGGACTTTAGGATACAAACAATCGTCAAGTTTTCAATCAACAGGACAAGATATAGATTTTAGTTTGAAATTTCCTTAGTTTATGTCTTTATAACCACTACTACTAATTTAAGATGATAAGATTTAATATGTATTATTAAAGTAGATAAAACATGCGGTCATCGTCTAGTTTGGTTAGGACACTGGCCTTCCAAGTTATCTTATCGAGGTCAGCCCGTAACCCGGGACTTTGTCTCAAAAATGAGATGAGGCGGGAATTCAAATCCCGGTGACCGCATCTTAGATGGGAATTCATATACTTGTTTTTGTATTGTTAGAATAGGTGTAAACGTGGAAAAGGAGGGAATGGTGTAGACAAATGTCCTCATCGTCATCATCATCTTGTTCGGTTAAACTTTCAACCATAGTAGATAACAAGATTGGCCTTGTTCCTAACAAAGAAAATTCGTCTGTAATTTATGATTTCTATAATTATATGCAGGAGAAAGGTTCGTCAGATAACCATCAGGTTAACAATCTAAAAGTGGTTATTGATTTTGCAAATTTTCTTGGACCAGATACTACTTTTTATGACATAAATAGAAAGGAACAGATAATATCTTTTCTAAACACAAAGATAAAAAATTCTGATATTGATCCGGATAAAAGATGGATTACTACATGGAATCATTTCTTGAATAGAATCAAACTGTTTATGAGATGGCTGCATAACTATCATTATGTTAGAGTAAAGCAAAATAACATTCAAGACAGACGTTATGACGATGACTACATTGATTGGATTACACCAGAATTTTGTAAAATCAAACAAAAACAGACAAAGCGAATAAGTCCGTATCTGGAAAGCGAGATTTGGGATAAAGATGAGATTTTAACTTTAATAAAATATGAGCCCAGTAAGAGAAACAAGGCGATATTAGCTTTGATGTGGGACCTTGATGCTAGGCCTCATGAATTGACACTGCTTCGGATAAAACATATCAGATTAAAAGAAAAATATGGAGAAGGTGAAATTCCTCATGAATCAAAGACAGGAACAGGACCAGTACTTTTGACTTTATCATTTACCTATGTCAGAGATTGGTTAAACGAGCATCCATTTTCAAATGAACCAAACGCTAGAGTGATATGCAATCTATACAATGGCGGAGCACTAAAACCAAAAGCTATATGGAATATGATGAGTCAGTTAGAAAAACGGATAAAAAGACTTTTAGAAACAGACGAAATAAAAGATAAAATTGAAAGAGAAAAACTAGAGTATCTTCTTAAAACAAAGAAATGGAATCCATATTGTATTAGACATAGTGCAATAACGGCTGATTCTGATTATCTGCCCGAATACGCACTAAAAAAGAAGGTTAGATGGTCCATGAATTCTAAACAGGGTTCAAGATACATAAAGAAAAGGATGGGTAACAACTTGAAAGAAACTATTCTAAACTATAATGGAATAGTATCTGGACCTGAAATTAAAAAGAAACCATCATCAATACAATGTCCAAGATGTGAGCTTGTAAATATTTTGGAGAATAAATATTGTTCAAA
>CAZHFI010000030.1:0-16533 GCA_964531845.1 uncultured Nitrososphaeraceae archaeon | reverse complement strand
AGACAAACCATTTAACAGAGACAAACCATTTAACAGAGACAAACCATTTAACAGATACGAAGAGATTAAAACGACTGAAATGAGAGATTTTTCTAAAAATTACAAATCAAATAAAAGAAAAAAATAACATCTTTGTTAAAATATAGTATAAATATATTAAGAATACAAAAATTTAACTTAATATATTTTATCTATTGGTAACAAAATTAACAAGCACACAAGAATAATTTCAAATTGTAATCTCAAAATATCAAACACGAATAACTTAAATGGTATATATTAAATATAAAAAAGAAGCATAACATGGAGGTTATTTCCCTAAATATCGGACTTCCAAGAGAAATAGAGTTTGAAGGAAAAAAAATAATTACTTCTATTTATAAAGAACCAGTATTTGAAAGAGTAAACCTGGAAAAAATAAATTTAGAAGGAGATAAACAAGCAGATCTTTCTGTCCACGGCGGAATATTTAAAGCGATATATTCTTATCCGATAGAGTATTATGAATTTTGGAAAAAAAAATATCCAAACAAGATATTTTCCATTGGTTTTTTTGGTGAAAACTTGACAACAAAAGGATTATTTGAATATGAAGTTAATGTTGGAGATAAATTCAAAATTGGAACTGCTCAGATAGTTGCTACACAACCACGATTGCCATGTTACAAACTTGGTGCAAGGGCTGGAACAATGGAAATTATAAAACAATTTCTTGATAGTGAAAAAACTGGAATATACTTTAAGGTTGTCAAAAGTGGGCAGATAGGCTCAGGGGACCAGATTCAACTAATTGCCAAAGATCCTAATAATATTACTATACAAGATATTGTTAGATTATATAAAAATAAAGCAAGTCAAGAGATAATGGAACGTGCCATAAAATTACATCATCTTCCACAAAAATGGAAATCTCAATTTGTAGAAAAACTACATTCATCAAAAAAATAATTATTTATATTATCTAAGATATTATTTATTATATCTGATTGTCAGATTTATTGAAAGATAAATTTGGAAGAGTAGCCAGAAAATTACGTATTTCTGTTATTGATAAATGTAATATGAAATGTGTCTATTGCATGCCTCAAGATAATCCTAGATGGTATAATGATAACGAACTTTTAACTTTTAAAGAATTGACTAGACTTGTTTCGATTTTTGAGCGTCTAGGAGTCGAAAAAATCCGTCTTACCGGTGGTGAACCTCTCTTACGACCAAATTTGGAGGAACTTGTCAAATCCTTTTCTTCTTTTTCTAATATCAGGACTATTAGCCTATCAACCAATGGGATTTTGTTACCGGAAAAAATCAGCAGTCTATATGATGCAGGAATTAGAAATATAAATATAAGTCTAGATTCATTTAACCAAAAAAAATTCAAAAACATTTCTGGCATTTCTGCGCTGGAAAAAGTTCTAAATGGTATTTATCTCTCAAAAGAACTTGGAATAAATTTAAAAATAAATACAGTTGTTATGCGTGGGTTAAATGACGATGAGGTTATTGCATTTTCAAATTTTTCCCGAAATACTGGAATTACTGTAAGATTTATTGAATTTATGCCACTTGATGGTTCAAATATCTGGAATAATAATTTAGTGGTTACTAAAAAGGAAATTATGTCAGAGATAGAAAGCAAAATTGGCAAATTACATCCACTTGATAATCAAGAAAAATCGTCTCCATCTTCAGATTATACGTTTCATGATGGGTCTGGGTGTATTGGATTTATTCCATCGATTTCTGAACCATTTTGCAATAACTGTGACCGTATTCGTATTACTGCCAATGGCCATTTTCTAACCTGTTTATTTGAAAATCCTGGATATGATGTCAAATCGCTTCTTAGAAGCAATCAATCAGATGCCAAAATTACGCGTTTTATTTTAAATGCCATAGCAAAAAAACCAGAAGGAATAGTTAGGTTAATAAGAAAAGACCAATTAAAACAGAGAATCAACTACATGCACACTATTGGTGGATGAAACGATAATAGGTTTGAAAATTAAATATGTATGTTATGACAGAAGAAATAATTACAATAAAATTGTTTGGTGTTTCAAAAGATCTCATTACAGATAAGGAAATATTTATATCGTTACCTCAAAGCATATCTGTAGGAGAACTAAAGTTAAAAATACTGGAAAGATATCCCATTTTAAATTCTTTAAATGACCAATTTGTGTTATCAATCAATCATGTAATTGTGGGAGATGATACACTGGTTAATGCTAACGACAAAATATCCCTTCTGCCTCCTGTAAGTGGTGGTTAGCTATTGATCTCGATAACTGAAGATTCTATTAATATTTGTGATATTTTATCTCAAATTCATGACGAAACTTCTGGTGCAATATCTATATTTGCAGGAAATGTAAGAAACAATAACTCAGGTTCTCAAGTAGTTGGAATTTTTTATGATGTTTATCCTGAAATGGCTGTATTAAAAATGCAAGAAATTGAATCAGAAGTGTTAACCAAATGGAATGTAAGAAAATTCATTGCTTTACACAGAGTTGGTTATATTGGGGTAGGTGAAACAAGTGTCCTTGTAATTAGTAGTTCTGAACACAGAAAAGAAGCATTTGAATCATGTAGATATGGAATTGATAATATTAAAACTCGTATTCCTATATGGAAAAAAGAAATTTTTGAAAATGGGTATAAATGGACAGAAGGTGTAAAACTTGTCTAATGAAACATTACATAATAAAAAAGGAATGTTTGATGTTAGTAATAAACCAGACACTCTTAGGACTGCAAAAGCAAGAGCGAATCTAAAGATGCAATCCCAGACTTTACTTTTAGTTAAAGAGGGAAAAACTCCAAAAGGCGACATTGTAGAATCTGCAAAAATAGCATCCATTATGGGAGCAAAAAAAACTTATGAATTGATTCCATTTTGTCATTTGATTCCAATAGACCAAGTTTTAGCTAATGTAAATATTAATTCGGACGGCATCGAACTTATAGTAGAAGTAAAAAGTATATGGAAAACCGGAGTAGAAATGGAAGCACTAATGGGTGCAAGTATAGGTATATTGACAATATACGATATGCTCAAACCAATCGATGATTCTTTATATGTCTCTTCCATCGAACTTGTTGAAAAATCTGGAGGATTAAAATCATTTAACAGAAACAGTGATCAAAAGATTAATGCAATAGTTATCATCATTAGCGATTCTGTTTCAGCTGGTAAATCAGTAGATAGGTCTGGAGTACAAATAGTAGAAAAATTAACTCAAATCGGAGTTCAAATAATTGAGACAAAAATATTACCTGATAATTTAAAAATCATCGAAAATTATCTAATAGAATGTTGTGACGTAAAAAAAGCAAATCTAGTTGTAACTACTGGGGGAACAGGATTGGGTCCGCATGATTTTACTCCAGAAGCTACAAAAAATGTAATTGAAAAGGAGGTACCCGGATTATCTGAAACAAGCCGTGTGTATGGACAGAGAAGAACACCGACATCAATGCTTTCTAGAGGAATATCTGGAACTCGTGGGAAAACTCTTATTATAAATTTTCCCGGAAGTCTTAAAGCTGTTTCAGAATCAATGGAATCATTATTTCCAGGGATTTTTCACGCCTTTAAAATGATGGAGGGATTGGGACATTAATAATTAACCATATTTTCCTTTCTACTTTTATTATTTTAATTCATATCACTAAGATGCAATCTGCTATCTTAAAAAATCAATTACATTAGTAGAGTTCGTGTAGGATAATCCCGGAATTAAAATTATTTTTATTTGGGTATTTTTATTTAGAAGGATTATATTTTCAGGTACTATGATAAAACCATTTGACTTTGTCAATACAGTCAAATCTGATGTTTCTCCGGTTACTGGTTTTGCGACAATTTTTCCTTCATTTGTTATTGATGCTTTAATATACACTATTTTTGTAAATTTTTGGTATTTTTTACGAGCGTACCAATCTTCAGTTAGTATCCCAACTAAAGTAGGCAGATTTTCTGTTAGATTCAGAAACGACCGTATTAAAGGTAAAACAAAAATTATGAAACCATTAAGTGCTCCCTGTATCGGTCCAGGCAACATAATTACTGGTTTGTTTCCTATAACTGCAACTCCTCCTACTCTTCCTCGGTCTAGTTTTATTCCATGAAAGAACAAACGGACTTTTTTTTCTAATTGTATGGATTTTTTGACAAGGTCTTTTTCACCTTTTGAAGTTCCTCCAATTGTGACTACAATGTCACTATTTGAAACCGCATGGTGTATTATTTTTTTAATTTTTTCTACATTATCAGAAACTATATCCAAGTCAATTGGAATTCCTCCATTTTCATAAATTAATCTGGAGATAAGATGACTGTTTGTATTTAATATCTTGCCATATTTTGTATCATTTATACTTTCGGTTAGCTCATTTCCAGTAGGGATAATAGATATTATAGGCTTTTTTAGAACTTTGATTTTTTCGATTCCTAATAAAGAAAGTAACGTCAAATCCTGAATTTTTAATATTGTATTTTTTTTGAAAACTTTCTCGTATTTTTTTACATCATTTCCCTTCATTGATATAAAAGATCCCTTTGAAATTGGTAATGATATTTTAATTAGTTTACTATGAATGTCATGTTGTGTGTATTCAACTGGAACCACAGCGTCTGAATTTTCTGGCATATATCCTCCTGTAGTAATTTTAATTGTTTCTTTGGATTTTAATTTATTTTTGCTAATTTTTGTTCCCAACTCTATATTGTCAATTAATTTTAGATAAACTGGATTTGATTGTGAAGCATATTTCAAATCTTTGCTTAAAACTGCAAATCCATCCATATGAGAAGAATTCATGTAAGGAATATTTATTTTTGAAAATACATCTGTGTAGAGAATACGACCACATGCATTGTTTTTATCTACTATCTCAAATGATGGTACTACATTGATAGTTTGTCTTAATTTTTTATTGATTCTGTTTATTGATGTATAGGAAAATCCCTCTTCCTGCATGTTTTTAAATTATATTTGTTTATTATATCGGTTTTTCTAAATCAGTCTTATAAAAATTTGAATCGAAAGTTTTGATTTAGCACTAGAAGTGAAAGAATTTTCTTTTGTTTATTAATAATTTTTTCTGGTTCTTAGAGTAAATTAATTCTCATATTGGAAAAATTGTTTCATATTTTAATTATTGATTATTGTATGTTCTAATTACTTTTGGTAATGATATTTTTCCATATATATATGCAAATACATTTCAGAAAGGATTTCAAAGTAAAATTACAAATATTTTTCAAAAAAGGAAAATAATACAAAAAATTAATTGATAGTAGCATAAGTAGAGTAAATGTAAAAATTTCGTTCCATCTTAAATTAAAAATATATGAATCAATTTATATTAATAAATTTATAAAATCAAATTCAAATAAAGCTAAAACACATATATTTAAACAATAAAGACAGAGAAAGATAAAACTGTTTGATACAAAAAAATATTTCTTTGTGGATTATTTTTTATGACTATATGCTTAAAAAATATCTAAACCAGAAAATCCTTAAATCTTTAGATTCTCTAAATTATAACTAATGAAATCACTCGCATGGACCTTGTTTATTTACGGTCTAATAGCGGGGTCATTAGCAATAGGAATATCTCTACTATTTAGAACCTCATTTAACACAATATTTCTTCCCGAACTTGGTTCTCAAACAATTTTTGCTCTAACACCTGGTGAAATTGAATCACAGGCGTTAGAGTCATTAGGATCGCTTGCAAAATACATGACATTTTTTGCTTCTCTCGTCATTAATTTCTTAATCTATGGGATATTGGGAATAATTGTCTTTAAAATATTAGAAAAGAATAAAACAAAAAATTATTTTCTTGATTCTATAAAGTATTCAATTTTCTCCTATTTGATTTTCATTGGAATTGCACTTATTCTGATATTACTATTACAACTTAGAACTGGGGGAAGTAACTTTCATTTGTTCCCTATTGTTATATCATTTCTTCCACCAAATTTTGCTTTTGGATTCATATTTTCTATTATTTTAAAAGGAAAAAATGATAATCAGATTCAGTCCAAACACAAAACATTGGAAAATAAAACTAACCATATTGATTCTGATAGAAGGGCATTTCTTCGTCTGGCAGCTTTTTCTATTATTTCCATACCGTTATTTGCTCTTGGACTTAATAGACTATTTGTTGGACAACCATCAGAAACAACATTATCGGAAATCTCGATAACTAATTCTACAAATCTACCACCACCTATAGGATTTGAACATCCGCTTTTAGAAAGACTGATGAGCTCAGAAATCACTCCCACAAGCTTATTCTACCGAATCGATATTAATCCTGTTATCCCAGTAATTGATGCCTCCACATGGCATCTTGATATAAAAGGAATGGTTGATAATTCATTCTCTATTAATTATGACGAACTAAAAAATATGAATTCAATTCAACAATATGCCACACTTCAATGTGTGAGCAATCAAGTGGGAGGAGACCTTATCAGCACAGCACTATGGCGTGGTATTCCTCTCAAGGACATTTTGATCAAGGCAAAAGTTAAACCCAATGTAAAATATATCTTTTTTAGATGTTACGATGGATATGACGTAGGAATACCTTTAGACAGAGGATTAATGGAAGGGACTATTTTGGCTTTTGAAATGAATAAATTACCATTAACTAACAGCCACGGTTTTCCTGTAAGAGCAATCGTTCCGGGTTTGTATGGCATGATGAATCCTAAATGGATAACTGAGATTGAATTGGTAGAACAAGTCTATGAAGGATATTGGCAGAGGAATGGTTGGTCTAATGTAGCAGAGATAATGACAACATCCACAATCTTAATTCCTGGCCAGGCTCCTTTAAAACATCGGTTCCGAAACATCGATCAAATTCCTAGGTCCAAAACAACACCAATTGCTGGAATTGCATTTGGAGGAGATAGAGGAATCTCAAAAATTGAAGTGAGTATAGATGGTGGACAAACTTGGAAAACTGCCAATATCAAAGAGCCTTTATCAAAATATACTTGGGTTTTGTGGACGGCAGGATATGCTCCCAATGATGATAAAAATTATAAAATCATTGTAAGGGCAACTGACAAAACTGGTCAACTTCAAACATCAGAAATTAGAAAACCATTTCCAGATGGTGCTACAGGATATCATTATATCGAAACTTAATTTTTTATCAATATTTGATATACATATACATATTTCAAAATACTTTTTTAGTATCACAACAGTAACAATCTAAAACTACGACACAGAAAGATAATTCACATCATGTTGTATGGAACATTAACAAAATTGTCATGTTTGAAAATAAGATCACAATTTAATTTAGAATGAGGTAACTTAGCTAAAGTCCAAATCATTCCACAAATTTTGTAATGCAGACAAGATAGTATCTGCCATCATATTATTCCGTGTATCCTCCTATGTACCAATAACTCCTCCTCTGTGTTAACCGGAAAACCACAAATTTCACATTGAACAAAGCCTGCAATTTCAGTTAAATGTTTTGGAACTCCTACCACAAACACATTCTGGAATTCTATAATTTTCTTAGATTTACAATATTCATCTAGATAGTTCTTTAATAAACATTTTATTTTTTCTTTGTTGGTAGAAAAATTTTTTGTCTTTGGAATTTGAAAAACAATATCTCCATTATCTATCTTAATTTTTATGTCCTCGTCAACAATTTGTTTCTCATAAAAATAACTAATAAATTTTTTCAAGGCCTCTTCATCCCCTGCAAAATTGATTATGACGTCAGAATAATTATCTTTCTTATCCATGTTTTTTCAGGTTTTATTTATAATAATTTACAACAAGATCATTTTATGGTATCGATTTATTAACTTTAATTAGATTCATTTCTTTTAACTAATTTCTCAAAATCATGATATGCTAATCTAATTCAACGCCAGTTAGTTAGTTCTAACCAAAATTTCATTAGCAAAATATATCTGTTTTATACCTTGCAAATTGTACCTGCTTATTGATCCCAATAAGAGAATTTAATAAGTTTGAATTATTATTTATTTATGCTTTGTTGCATAACTCATGATTACCAACGTATTTAGCTAACCAATTGCAGTCATATTTTGTGAACTGGAAGCGATACAATGATTCTCTGATAAGAAGGGGACATATACTGCTTGATTTTGACGTTATTGATAACTGGGATGTTGAGTTGGAGAAGATGAACAAAAATAAGGAATGTAGAAAATTTGTATATCCAGATTCATTTATCGGATTGCTTGGATATATGCGAGCATACTTTCACCTACCTTACAGACAGACATACGGTGTAGTTAAAGAACATGGTCACATTAGGCTACATCAATTCCACATTACAGCAACATCAGCAGGAGAATAAACCTACTGGATATCAATATTATCATTTCAGACAACAACAGATCCAGTTTGTATGATGATTTTGTGATTGCAGTTAATTGTACAGGTATCAAGGTATCAAACAGAGGTGAATGGATTGTACATAAATGGAATGTCAAAAGAGGTTATCTAAAGATACATCTTGCAGTAGACATCAGTAAAAAGAGAATTTTATCTATTCATGTAACCAGTGACAGGATACACGATTGTCAGGTGTTGCCAGAATTGGTCAATGATATTACAATCAAACAGAACAAGCAGGTAGATACAGTCATAGCAGATGGTGCATATGACAGCAACAAAAATTTTCAGTTCATGTCATTTAATGGGATAAAACCTGCAATCAAGGTCAGAAAGAATGCAAGATGTAGGAAAACCAACCATTATCTCAGAAACAGTACAGTACAGAAACAGAAAACCAACCTACAACAATGGAAAACCAGCGTAAGCTATGGAAAGAGATGGATTGTAGAATCTATCTTTTCATGTTTTAAAAGAATTTTTGGTGAATATGTTACTGCAATTAGATTTGAGAATATGATAAAGGAAATAATGTTTAAAGCATCGTTGTATAATCTGTTTCAGAGTATAACTGTCAGATAGAGATGAGATAAATGATAAGATGATGTTTGCAAAAACTAGTTGTGCAACAAAGCATTTATTTATATACTAAATATTCTCAATTCAAAGGAACCACTTAGTTAAATAATCTTTTTGGACTATGGTATATCTTATTCATATTAATTTTCAATAATGCACAAACTACGAAAAATCTTTTTTTTTAAAGAACTTTAATCTTTTTATATTTCTTTAAATGTAATTATCAAAAAGTCAAGATATTGAAACCATTACACCTGTACATTGCAATGTTTTTTTTAATTATTATAGGAGATCTTATTATTCTATTTTCAGAACAGGAAAAAAAATTTCTTTTTTCAAATCTGTTATTAATTATAAATTCTTTAGCCGCAGCTTTTATATCTTTAATGGTTGTTTATTACAACTACCGAAAAAAAAGGAGGATAGCAAAAGAAGACATCCTGTTAACTGCTGGACTAGTTTTATGGTTCCTGGCCAACATTACTTGGGCTTATTATGAGATAATTCTTCATATCGTCGCTAACGTGCCATCATTGGCGGATTTATTGTTATTATCTGGTTACGTTTCACTTGTGATACGTCTTTTAATTGTCTATAAAAATTTGCATATACGAACTACAAAAAAATTTATTTTGTTAACAAGTTTGGCAGGAATGGGTTTTCTCGTTTATATGTTAAGTATTACTCTGGACCTTTCTGTAGTTTCAACTCCAAGAGGACAGGCAATGTTTATCATAACGGTAGTTTATCCACTATTAAATACGATTCTTGCTGTTTTAAGTATTATAATTCTTGCCAGTTTGAAAAAAGAAAAGGACCACTCGGTTGCATGGGTTTGTGAACTAGTTAGTTTTTTGGTAATAATTTTGGGAGATAGCTGGTTTGCCATTATCGCAATAACCCAACACATAGAACAATTATGGATTTCTGTATTGCTCTTATCTGGTCACTATATTGTCATAGCCGGCGGACTTTTTTGGTATATTCGAATATTATATCGTGATCATAAATTTCCAACTTTCCAAAAAACTTTCTCCAAAATTAGCATGCTGGACCAAAAAATGAAAATGGTGTTTATTATTATTCCTATAATATCATTTATTTTTATTTGCGGTTATCTAATTTTTGAAACGAATTATTTTTATAACACAATGCTAATGGGTAATAGCAATCTTGAACAATTTCGTTTTTCAAATGCAGTAACAGGAAATACTGATAACATCATCAAAGTTGGCGCAATAGTTCCTTTAACTGGTGCATTTTCGTCAATAGGCGAACCGACAAAAATTGCACTAGAGCAAGCAGAAAAAGATGTAAACCAATATCTTCAATTGCAAAATTCAACAAGTAAAATAAAATTATTTATTGAAAATTCTAGAACTGATCCTAGAGAAACAGTAAAAGTGATAGAGATATTAAAAAATCAAGGCGTAAGGATAATAGTCGGTCCTGCCACCAGCTCGGCCGTATTATCAGTAAAAGATTATGCTAACAAGAACAACGTTATTTTGATAAGCTATGCAAGCACATCCCCTGAACTTTCTATATCTGATGACAATCTTTTTCGTTTTGTACCAGATGATAACAATCAAGGTCAATTTATCGCCAACAAAATGTGGAAGGATGGTATCAAAACAGTTATCCCAATGTGGAGGGGAGATACCTATGGAAATGAATTACAAAAATCTATGAAAGAAAATTTTGAGAGATTAGGCGGGAAGGTACTTGATGGAATAAAATACAATCCCTACGTTGGTAGTTTTTCTTCAAGTCTGCATAGGATCAATTTTATAATGTGGAATCAGGATCTAAAGAAGTTAAATTTTCTTGTTGAAAATGCAACAAGCAAAACACCAATAAATTCTGTGGGGGTTTATCTTATAGGTTTTGATGAGGTTATTCCAATACTGATACAAGCAAATGAACACAAAATTTTGGATAAGGTAAAATGGTATGGTAGTGATTCTTCCGCTCAAAATATTGGTATAACAAAAAATTACGATTCTGCCAGTTTTGCATTCTTAACAAACTTTACTAATCCTCTATATTCAGTGCACGTTCATAATGATATTGCCAAACTAATAGAAATTGAAATAGAAAAAAAACTTCATGGACATGGCTCATTGACATATCCATTGATAGCTTATGATGCATTTTGGGTGGCAGCATTAAGTTCAAAGGAGATAACTGATTCAAAAACAACGGATATTGCCAATATTAAAAAAATAATTCTTGATATCACATCGAAATACAATGGTATTACAGGAAAAATATTTCTAAATAAGGCAGGTGATAGAATCGGAAACAATTATGATCTTTGGACGATTAAGAAGGATAATTTGAATTATGATAAATTTGTCTGGTCATATGGAAAATAAAATTCTATTGTTTATAAGTAGAATGATGTTATAGATCAAACATAAATTATCACTTTGTAACACTTTTTGGTAATGATTCTAATATTATTTCTTTTAAATACATTTGATCTGTTCTATTTTTATTGTATAACTATAGTTAAGGTTGAAAGAATATCCTGTTGATATTTTTGTTACTTTTAATAAATTTACCCAATATGAATTAGATAAAAATAAATCAATTATGATCTCTTTATTGTATTTACAAATATTTTTTCTATTATTTTAACCGGATTTTGATATATAAATTGACTACCGAAGAAATTGTTTAAGAATTTTAGGATATCTATTACAAACTAAATAAAATATAACAAAAATATTCAGAAATATATTCGGAAATTTTTTGGATAATACATATATATTTTTTTTCTATAATATTTTTTAACTATGAAAACAAAATATTTGACTATAAATGCAATAGTACTTGCTGCAGTGTTGTCAATCACTATTACGAGCTCTGCGATGTATTATGCGTATGCATTTGAGGAACCAAATGTTAACATCGACTCAGAAATAGACCAAGATCAAGATTGTGATAGCGAAGAAGGCAGTGTTAGTTCTTGTGGTGCCGCCGCAAGTGTGGAAATAAATATAGGTCAGCCACAACAATAGTATAACACAAAAGAATGATGTTAATCCACTTAATTTTTTCTTTTCAAATGTAAAATAATTAGACGACACCAAAAGAAGATTTCTTTCCAGTTAAACTCTTAGAAGATATCTATTCATATCATTGTAGTTTTAATATCCTTTAATATTATTTCTTTTCTCTCCATGTCATCGAAATTAATTATGAATTTGCATAATAAAATAAAATATCATTTCAAAATAATATATTTTTAACAAAATCCGTATTCATTCATTATCAAAATGAAGTTAATATTCCATTATTTTGAATGAGCATATTTATAGGTCATCCATTCCGAAATTTTTAAAGCACATATTGCATTTGAACTTCTCCTTACCTGGGTTACTTGAAAGAACCTCAAGTTGACTCTTTATTTTGCATTTTGGACATTTACCGTAAATAGTTTTTCGAGGGATACATTTAGTTAAATTAGACTATATTTATTCTATTAACTAATTTTTCAAATCAATCTGTAATCACATTGGCTAGCTTCTTATATTATTAAGTGAATTAAATTCAATATGTGACGAAATAAAATTTAATTTTGTTTGTTTAGATAAAAGTTAACCTTAAATAAATTGTTTTTATTATTCATTTATTATCTATTTATATCTTGGAGTCGATTTTAAGATATCTGAAAAAATAGAATCAAGTGGATTTATTTTTGTTTTCAAATCATCCGCATTTCGGTCATTAATATAATTTTTATTTGGATTCATCTGTTTTATTGTATCTGTCTTTTGTACAACAAATTCATCAATTACCTCCATGTTGTTATTTGAATAGAAAGTTCCTTTTATCGTTCTGCCGTCTGTACTTAATTTCAGATCCAAAAATCCAAAACCTTTGTACTGTTGAGCAATAAAATCTGACTGACCATTCAAAGCATGATTTAGTCTTCCACCGGTTCCAGTAATTAGATATATCTCACCGACTGGATCTACATATGTGTTTTTATTTTTACTTGTTATTGTTGGAAAGTCTGGATTATTTTCATTATATGTGAGTGGATAACTCCTTTGATAGTTATGAACGTGACCATGAATAACAAAATCTACCTCGTATTGGTCAAATATGTGGTGATACATATCTCTGAATTCCCTTTGTGGGGAATGTTTTGTTGGTGATGTGTATATTGGTTCGTGAGTTACTGAAATAATCCATTGAATATTTGGATCTGCTGATGCCTGTTTCAGGTCTTTTAAAACAAAGTTATATTGGTTACTTCCTACTCCAAAATCGGTTTCAGAATTTAACATAAGAAAATGAATATTTTTAAAGTTAAATGAATAATACGTATTTGGAAGTTTATAATGTTCCAAATATTGATGAGATAGTGATGGAGGGTTACCTTCATCAACATCATGATTTCCCATGATTATCTTGACAATATTATCTATCGGAGAAACAATGTCCAACCAGCAATCCCCCGTTTCCATATAACTCATGTCTCCTGGAACTATCAATAGGCTAGGTTCTGTTGTCATAACATTTTTTATAGTTTTTTGTGCTGGGATACCACAAGCCCAGTCTCCTGCGACAGCGATATCATCTGAATATCCACTTGGTGGAACAAAGGGCACATTTGGTTCTGCACCTGGAACATTTGGTACTTTCTTATCAGATTGTTTATTATCATTAAATTTAATATCTGTAATACTTACCCAATTATTTTGTGTATTCCCAGTTACTGTTATTTTTAAATATCGAGTTTTAATATCAGTTGTATCATAAATTTCAAAATCTGATGTAGTTCCACTACTTTTAGTATTTAAAATTTCTTTAAAATTTTTTCCATCATTTGATGCCTCAATTGTAAAGGAGTTTATTCTCTGGTTTCCATTAAACCAACTAATTTCTACATTACAGATACTTATTTTTTTTCCAAGATCTGCTTGAATCCAAGAATTCATTCCTGAAACAGACCATCTTGTATCGGGATTTCCATCTATCGCATTCTTGGGCGGCTGAGAGGTCAAAGCTCCACTTGCTGAAATTGACTTTACTGTAGGCTTTTCACAAACAACTAAATTGGAATTATCATTATCTTGTCCAAAAATTAATAAAAAATTCATCGCATTAATATTCATAATTACAAAAACCAAAAATACAAAAATTGTAAATACTATAAATTTATTATTAAGGAAATATTTCATTATTATTTATTAAAATATATGATTTCTATATTATTTATCCTTATTTTCATTATTTTATGATTGATTGTTTTGAATAGTTTTCTATTATATTGTTTAATTAATGATATCAATAATTGTTGTCAAAAAATATATTATCTAATATGTAACTAATATTCTAAAATTTATTTATTTTAGTTAACATTCTTAGTATTATTTATAAAGATGTATATTTGATTATATTTATCAATAACTATTATTATTAGTTATTGATTGTTTGTTTGTAGGAAATTTGAATATTTTGGATATGTATTTTGTAAATTTTATACGATATTTATTTTATTTACTTTATGTAAAGGATTGTTGAAGATATTATTATTTCGTTGTTAAAAAGGAAATACACGCCATTTTTTGGCTTTATCTCTAAATTATAAAATTTGAAAATCTCTAAAACACATCGAATTATATATTAACATCATTCTTATAACACATATCTGTATAAATATGATAATTATTGTGCCAAGTTCTCTATCCAATATCTATCAATTTTATAAAAAAAATTACGGTGATTTAAATGACGAATAAATGGCTATTCTGGCTCAGAACAAATGACCATATAATATTAGACCATCTGGAGGGGATGGGAAAGAATCTGGTGGAAGCGTCGACTTTATTTGTGCAATTATTAAATGAATATGATACATCTTTAGACGAAAAGAAATCCAAAATTAAAGACCTGGAGCATAAAGGGGATGAAATTACACATAACCTTTTTACTACATTGTCACAGACATTTGTTACTCCAATAGATCGTGAAGACCTCTCTGGTATAGCAAGTACTATTGATCAAGTGTTAGATTATGTAGATGGAACTGCGGACAGATTTATTTTGTTCAAAATAAAGAAACCACGTGATGATATGATTGATTTAGCTAACATGCTGCTTTTATCTTCACAAGAAATACATCTGCTTATCACAAAACTCCGCTCTTTAAAAAATTATCATGACTTGTTAATTCATTGTACAAATATCAAAAAATATGAACATGATGCTGATGCTATATATAGAAAAGCGATTGCAGAACTATTTGAATCAAATGATGCTATCGAAATCCTAAAACTTAAAGAAATATATCAGAACTTGGAATCTTCTCTGGATAGATGTCAGGACGTTGCCGATATCTTTGAAGATATCGCTTTAAAATATGGTTGATATTTTTTGGAGGCATCGTGATATAATTGGAAGTATCTTATATGGTAATAGGTGGTATAGTTGCAGCACTTTTTTTCGATTTTGTTAACGGATTTCATGATTCTGCAAATGCAATAGCAACTGTTGTAGGAACTAGAGTTTTGAAGCCTTTACATGCTGTGTGTATAGCGGCATGTGCCAATTTTGTTGGTCCATTTATATTTGGAACAGCTATAGCTGCCACAGTCGGAAAAGGGATAATTCAGCCTGAGTTTTCCACAGTGGAGGTAATTTTGGCTGGATTGATTGGTGCTATTATATGGGATTTGGTGACATGGTATTTTGGATTGCCTTCCTCAAGTAGTCATGCATTAATTGGAGGTCTGATAGGATCAGCTTTAATCTCCGGAGGACTACAGGCAATAGTATTAGGAGGTTTACAGAAAATCCTTACATTTTTATTCATTTCCCCTATGTTGGGTTTTTTAATGGCGCTATTATTTGGAATCATTCTTATGTTTTTTTTGCGAAACCAAAAAATTGCTTCAATCAATAAAGTTTTTGGGAAATTACAAATCGCTTCATCAACTTTCTTTTCTTTGACTCATGGTGCAAATGATGGTCAAAAAACCATGGGTGTTATAACCGCTCTTCTTATTGCAGGAGGCCTATTGGATTCAAAATCATTTGTAGTACCAATTTGGGTAATTATTTCGGCTTCAATTGCCATGGGATTAGGAACATTCTTCGGTGGCTGGAGAATTGTTAAAACAATGGCTTTTAAGATAACAGAGCTAAAACCATATCAAGGATTTTGTGCAGAAACTGGAGGAGGGGTAATCTTAACTATGATGGCATGGATGGGAATACCAGTAAGTACAACTCATGCTATCACAGGAGCTATCATGGGAATTGGTACTACTAAGCGATTATCTGCAGTGAGATGGGGTATAGGAAAAAAAATAATTTATGCATGGATAATAACTATTCCTGCAAGTGCAGCAATAGGTGCAGGAATTTTGGAATTGATAAGATTATTATCATAAAATTATTTTTTTATTTAAATTTTTACAGTTTTGAACTGATCCCCATTAGCTAAAACAATATTGAATTTCAGGCTCTGTTAATTTAACGAAAGATCTATAGCTGTGGACAACCT
>CAZHFI010000029.1:0-16689 GCA_964531845.1 uncultured Nitrososphaeraceae archaeon | reverse complement strand
TATGCCTGATAAACAATTAATATCTGTTCCGTTAATTACCGTACATCAATAGTATGCCCAAACCAGGATTCAAATCCATTACAGTAAGTCAAAACATATACGATAAATTTTTTTATATATATGAAAAGAAAAAAAATGATTTGGAGTTGAAGGGAATTACAAGTTTTTCCGGTTACCTGACCAGTATTATGGAAGAAATGATGTCCAAGCATGAGACATTTGCGAAATATGCTCCATTAATAGAAAAACTTTCAGTAGACCAGGATCGTATTGTATTAAAAGATAACAAATTGAATCGTATAGTTGAAATATTGTTAAGAAATGGTGAATTACAATGTCTATTAGATGAAAAAAATGATTGTATTCACATTGGATTCGTATATTCCTTGACCGAAGTATATTCTGTGATGGATATTAAAGGAATCAAAATATACAAAAATTTTTCTAAACTTGGCAAAAAATATAGAAGATGAGAAAAGACGAATATAATTGTCCATTACAAAGAAATTATGATGAACTGCATTCTATAATAATATAAATAATTAATTCTTAGTATACCTAATATTTTATGCACGAAAATCAATTGAAAGGATAATCAGATCTCTATTTTAAATACATTTTATGTCAAAAGAACTTAATTAATAGTGTAAAATTTTATAAATGATCGCAATTTTAAAACATTGTTTTTTATTTTTATTTTTATTTTATCTTATTTTAATTAAAATCACCTCCCTGTGGTAAAAATATCTTTCAGCCTGTTGTTACCAAAATCATTTTAAAAGTGGAATTTTTATAAATCCATATTTTAAATACAAAACGTAGATGAATGTAAGTATGATGAATAATTTTTATCATTATTTAAGATTAATTCGATTTCCTAATCTGTTTACAGTTCCTTCAAATGTTTTAGTAGGATATCTTATTTTAGCAATTCATGACAAAGATAATTTTTTTCAAGTTCCAATATTGATCTTTTCTTCCTTACTTCTATATATCTCTGGCATGGTGTTTAACGATATCTATGACATTAAAATAGATAGAATGGAAAGACCAAAGAGACCTTTACCTTCAGGACAGATTTCAAAAATTTCAGCATATTTTATTTCAGCAGGTTCAATGATAACTGCTAACCTGCTTGTCTTTATTACTATAGGAACTTCAAGCCTATTTATAACTATGATAATCAGTGTTTTTATTTTACTTTATGATTTTAAAATAAAAAAAACATATGCAGGCCCTATTGTGATGGGACTATTGCGGTCATTTAATATATTATTAGGAGCTAGTCCATTTTTATTCTACGGATTTACATATAAAACTTCAATACAAATCATAACCATATTTTTAATAGTGTTTTTTTATGTTTTTTTGATCACCATGATAAGCAGAAATGAAATGAAAACCATTAAATCAAAAATTCTTATTCACTTTTCTTTTAGTTTAATATTTTTAATGATCATTTCTATTTTAATTATAGTAGTAGCTGGTGTCTTTAATATGATTTCAATATTTAATCTGTTTTTTTTCTTGATTGGTATGATTTACTTGTATCTAAGGATTATATATACATCAAAATCTTTGCAATTTCTAGTAACCAATATGATAGTATCATTGATATTGCTTGATGCAATATTTATAGCAGGATTGTCCAATTTCTCTTTAAGTTTATTTGTATCGTCATTATGTATTCCTACAATATATCTGCGAAAATATTTTTACCTTACGTGAGAGCTAAAAGAGGATTTTTTAAAATATTTTATATTCTATTTTTTTATTCATATTTGTTTTATAAAAGTTAGCGCCATTTTCAAATGATTTAAATCAAGTAAATTACAATTTATATTAACTGGGTTTGTTAAAACATGTTATTCTTTTAAATATTGTGGGTTTAGAAACATCTCATATCGAAAAAAATTTTCTTTCGAATATATCTGAATTAGCAAAGGAAGGGGAATATTCAAGTTTGGATACTGTGTTTCCTGCAGTAACTTGTACTACACAAAATAGTCTTCTTTCAGGGTCATATCCATCAGAACATGGAATAATTTCTAATGGTCTGTTTGATAGGAAAAGATATGAAGTATCATTCTGGGAACAAAATAGTTCGTTAGTATGCAAGCCAAGAATCTTTGATTTAATAAAAAACCAAGATGATTCCATTAGAACAGCAATGTTATTTTGGCAAAATTCATTACATGCTAACTCTGATATAATAATAACCCCAAAGCCATTACATTTTGACGATGGAATGGTTATGTGGTGTTATTCAAAACCAAATGGATATTATGAAAAATTAGCAGAAGAAATTGGTGAATTCAATTTATCTACTTATTGGGGACCATTTGCATCACCAAAGTCAAGTCAGTGGATAATCAATTCTACGATTTCCACTATAAAAAAATATAAACCGAATTTGTTAATGTCGTATATTCCTCATATTGATTATTCTGCCCAAAGATTTGGCAAAAATAGTACTCAAGTCCGTGAAGATCTCAAACATGCCGATAATCTCGTTGGAGATTTAATCGAGACATGCAAACAAATGAAGATTTATGACCAAACTAGAATAATTATTTTTTCTGATTATGGTTTTAACAATGTAACTGATGCTATTCCAATAAATAAAATTCTCCGTAATAATAATTTATTATTTGTAAGGACAATAAAGAATAAAGAATATCTTGATTTAGAGAATAGTATTGCTTTTGCAATGGCAGATCATCAAATTGCGCATATATATATAAACCCCAATACCGACGATTCAGTAATTTTAAAAGTAAAAAATCTATTAGAGAATATTTCAGGAATTGAATTTGTACTAGACAAAAAAGAAAAACAAATTCAAAATATTGATCATGAAAGAAGTGGCGATCTAATTGCAGTTTCAAATAATGATAAGTGGTTTAGCTATTATTGGTGGTATGAGGATGAAAAAGCACCTAATTTTACTAAAACAGTAGATATACATAGAAAACCAGGATATGACCCTCTAGAATTATTTTTAGACCCTGTTACAAAGACAATCCCATACGACGCTAGCCTAATAAAAGGATCACATGGCAGACCGTCAAATATTTTTCCATCAGACAATAACGATCAGGTCTATATCTCAAATCAAAAGAGTGGATTATTAGATAAAAATGGATCAAATATTGGAAAAAATAGTTCAATAAACCTCGTCGATCTTGGAAAAGATATTATTAACTTGTTTTAATAATTATCAATTTAATCATGTTCTCAAGATATTCTATTACTTTATATTCATTTAAAAATTGGGAAAAGTTAGAGCAAACTCTGGAAAATTTGAAAACATGTGGCATTGATACCGTAGAGATGATTGGAGAACCAGACTCAACGGACCTCAGAAATACAAATGAAATTATAAATTCATTTGGATTCTCAGTTTCTGGTGTTACTGGAATATGGGGCATATCTAGAAACAATCAGATTCCTCGAAGCTTTTTAACATACGACTTGGACAGACTTTCGCATACTGAAGATTATGTAAGAAAATGTATTAAAATGTGTTCATTTTTAGGAGGAAAAACATTTAACATTTGTATTTTTGCCGATCCTTTTTTTGTAAATATAGATAAAAATCATCGTCTTATACCGGAGAGAAGAAAATCTCTACTTTCAAAAAAACTCATTCCAGTATTTTTAAAATTATCAGAGCATGCCAAAGAATTTGGTATTACCTTGGTTTTGGAGCCACTTAATAGATACAGTACTCCATATTGTAATAATGGCAAAAATGCATTAGATATTACAAGAAAGGTTGACCATGAAAATTTTGGTTTAATGCTAGATACATTTCATATGAATATTGAGGAAGATTCTATTGAAGAAACTATAATTCATACAAAACATTATTTAAAACATATGCACTTTTCTGATAATAATAGAAAGATGCCGGGATTTGGACATATAGACTTTAGAAAAATAACTGATAGCTTACTTAATATACAATATTCAGGAGTTATTACATTTGAGCCTACTTTCTCCTCCTGTAATTATTTAAAGAAAATAAAAAAAAGCCTGGACTACTTGAATTCTCTGAATGATCCTCAATCTGAGTAAATCTAATCTTCTCAGTTTTTACTTTTATACTAAAATAATCAAATAATTAATATAACTTAATCACAATTATTTCTATAAGGAACGAACTTTATGTTTAATAAATATAACAAAAATACTTTATCTGAATTTGCATCAGATGTGTCTATTGGCTTAGGTAACAAAAAAAAACAATTGCCACCAAAGTATTTTTATGACGATACAGGTTCCAGACTTTTCGAGAAAATATGTATACAGCCTGAATATTATCCTACAAGAACAGAATATGATATTATGAAGGATAATTTAACAAATTTAATCAACGACCTGGATTTGCCTTTATCTATAGTGGAATTGGGAAGTGGAAATTCTAAAAAGACATTTTTATTATTGGAAACATTTGCAAAAATTCAAAAACCACATACATATTATTTTCCAATAGATGTATCTCATCAAATTTTACACGAGTCCTCTAAATTTTTATCCCTCATAATCGAGAATCTTAAAATTCATTATATCCATCAAGATTTCTTTAAAGGTCTAAAGATGGCTGATGATTATATAAAAAGTAAAAAGAATATTTCTATACCTGAAAATAAATTGGTTGTATTTTTAGGTTCTAGTATAGGTAATTTTGAACCAGAACAGGCGAGGTTATTCTTATCTAATATAAGAAAAAATCTAAAACTTTCTGATTGTTTTTTAATTGGCTTTGATCTTCAAAAAGACCCCCATCTCATAGAAAGTGCCTATAATGATAAAAATGGACTTACTTCCATGTTCAATATTAACATATTACATAGGATAAATAAAGAATTGGGCGGTAATTTTAATATCGACTATTTTGAACATATGGCTTTTTACAACCAAAAGGAAAACAGGATAGAGATGCATCTTGTATCTAAAATTGATCAAAAAGTATACATAAAATATATTGAAAAGACATTTCATTTTCAAAAGAATGAAACTATACACACCGAAAATTCTTATAAATATACAAAAAAACAAATCGAAGATTTGTCAAATGATGCCGGCTTCTCAATAAAAAAACATTTTTTTGATAAAAATAATTGGTTTGTCTTATCTTTGTTAAAGCCATTTTAAAATCCGTCTTTTAATCTAAATTCTTGGCACATCTGAATCCAGCAAATAATATTCTTTCATGCGGCCTAAAATAATTCCTATAACTATTTCTTATTTGTTTTCTTGGTGTTGCAAAACAACCACCTCTTAAAACTTTTTGATTTATTGCCCATTTATCCGTATATTCTGAGAACCTCGATTTGAAACCAGGATACAGAACATATTCTGAACTGGTCCATTCCCAAACATCTCCTATCATTTGATAACAACCATAATGGCTTTTTCCTTTCTCAAAAGATCCTATTTTTGATGGGCGCCAAAGTGAGGATTCTAATAAATTTGCATGCTCATTGGATGCATTTTCATTTCCCCATGGATACAATGTTTTTTCCTGTGAACTTTCATTCCAACTAGCAGCCTTTTCCCATTCTGCTTCTGTTGGCAATCTTTTTCCTATCCATCTTGCATATGCATCGGCTTCGTAATAACTTATATTTACAACAGGTTCATCAGAGTCAATCTCGTTGATACCTGAAAAATCTTTTTTAAACCATTTTCCATCTTCTTCAAACCAGTACAATGGAGCATTCCATTTTTCGTTGTTTACCATCTCCCATCCATCAGCTAACCAAAACTCAAATCTTTTATAACCATCATTATTGATGAATTTTATAAAATCCCCATTTGAAACTGGATTTATATCAATTTTATATGGTTGGAGATATATTTTATGTTCTGGTAATTCATTATCATAACAAAATCCATTTCCTTTAAATCCGAGATTGTAAATTCCACCATCAATTTCTACCATTTTTCTTATATTATTATTTTTTGTGACTCTTTTATCAGTGATTCTTTCTATATTGTAATTGTCAAGAGGATCAGAAAATCTAGTAAAGTAATTCTGTATATCATAAATCATAAGTTCTTGATGTTGCATTTCATGTTGATTTGCTAACCACATGTCATATTTGATCTTTTCTGGTAATGATTTTTTAAACATACTCAAAAAATCTATAACTTGTTTCTCTATTGTTTTTCTATATTCTATTGATTGAGCTACAGTTGGACGTGGAAACTTGCCTCTTTGGTCTTTTGGTAGTATCTTTTTAAATTGCTGATAATACGAATTGAGATATTCAGTATTTACATTCGATACATTATATGTATTTTTAATTTTTGTTGGTTGACTTGAATGTTTTTCCAATATTTTTTGATAAAACCATGTGACATGTGCAATATGCCAATTTGGGGGACTTCCAAATGGATCTGATTGAATTACCGCGTCTTCTATTTTTAGCGGAGTGAATAATTCCATAGTCTTTTTTCTTATATCTCTGAATTCTGAAATAAGATCATGACAAGTTGAAATCATAATTTCTTGATTTATCTCTTTTAACATCTAACTAACCTAACGTCATTAAAATATTAAAATTTAACGTTATTTTTATTGTTGTCTAATGTTGATTTATATATTTGGTAGGCTTCTTTCGATACGATAAAATAACTACTTTTTACTTCTCATAACCTTGGTATGTCTAAATTTTTTACTGATTCTGGAATCTTAAAAACTCTAGCTGATAATTCATACAAAGCCGTAAATGAAGGAATGTATGAGAGTTCAAAATATAGTTTTTCACACGATTGTTTGAGTATGATCAAAAATATTATTGAATGTATGCATGCCCCGTTGATTACTGAATTGAAATTATCATCCCCATCGAGAGGAAAGATTGTTGACAAGGAAAATATCGACATTGCTTATGTTTCAAAGGAAATGGTTAGATCAGGTGTTGTTGGTATTTCTGTATTAACTCAACCTTACATGTTTGGTGGTTCGATCCAGAATCTGGTAATAGTCCGTAAAAATGTCTCTGTACCAATTTTGATGAAAGACATTATCGTAAGTAATGTCCAAATTGAGTCAGCAAAAAACACAGGAGCTGATTATATTCTTTTAATTAAATCTATATTTGATCTTAATTTAGCAGAATCGGATATTGAAAATTTTATTAATTTTGCTCACTCAAAGGGATTAAATATAATTTATGAAGTTCACACCGAAAATGAATTCAAAGAGATCTTACAAATGAATGAACGTAATAAAGACGATCTAATAGGTATTAATAATAGAAATCTATCTGACCTGCATGTAGATTTAAAGATTACCGAGAGATTGCTTAAAAATATCGAAAAAGGAAAAAATCTCATCATTAGTGAAAGTGGAATCCATACAACTAAAGATTTGAGATTTTTAAAACAATGTGGGGCAGATGCATTTCTGATCGGAACCAGTATAATGGAATCGCAAGATATTTCTAAAAAATTAAGGGAGCTTTATAATGCACTATAATGGAATCCATTTGATGTAAGTCCCACACGTTCAAATAGTATTTAATGATAATAGTCTATACGTTTATGGATTACATATATCCTGTCAACGGGAAATTTGGAGAATACGGTGGGAAATTTATACCAGAAACTCTCTTTCCTGCTATAGAGGAACTTGAAACGTATTATGATAAAAATAAAAAAAATAAGGAATTTCAGAAAGAATTAATCTATTATTTATCACAATATGCAGGAAGACCTACGCCGTTGTATTTTGCTAAAAATTTAACAGAATTTGCAGGCGGTGCTCAAATTTTCATTAAACGGGAAGATCTTCTCCATGGCGGTGCTCATAAGACTAATAATACTTTGGGACAGGGATTATTGGCAAAAAAAATGGGGAAAAAAAGAATAATAGCAGAAACGGGAGCTGGGCAACATGGAGTAGGTACTGCCATCGCATGTGCCGTTTTAGGATTAGATTGTGAAATCTACATGGGTGCAAAAGATACCCAAAGACAAAAACTGAATGTTTTCCGAATGAATATCTTAGGAGCAACGGTTCATAAGGTGGAATCAGGTACTCAAACATTGAAGGATGCTGTAAATGAAGCCATAAAGGACTGGATATCCAATGTCAAGACAACTTATTTTCTTTTTGGTTCTGTAGTTGGTCCACATCCATATCCTATGATAGTTCGCGATTTTCAAAGCGTAATTGGGAACGAGATAAAAGATCAAATGAAAAAAAAGATTGGCAAAAACATTCTACCCGATGCCATAGTAGCTTGTGTAGGCGGAGGAAGCAACGCAATTGGTTCTTTCTATCCTTTTATCGATGATTCTTCTGTATCTTTATATGGTGTTGAGGCAGGTGGCAAGGGAATAAAAACTGGAAAACACTGTTCCACACTGTCTGGAGGCAAGCCTGGTATTTTTCATGGAATGAAAACATATTTGTTGCAGGATGAGAATGGTCAGATATCTGAAACCCATAGCATTTCTGCCGGACTTGATTATCCTGGAGTCGGTCCGGAACATTCCTTATTAAAAGATATCAGGAGGGCGACTTATGTAAATTGTACCGATGAAGAAGCAATCCATGCTTTTTTAACGTTATCAAAATATGAAGGTATTATTCCTGCATTGGAATCTGCCCATGCAATACATTATGCAATAAAACTGGCCAAACGAATGAAAAAATCAGAAAGAATCGTGGTAACTTTATCAGGTAGAGGAGACAAAGATGTAGAAACAGTACAACACTATCTTGATAGCAAAAAGATGATAAAATCAGAGAAAAATCAATCTAGCAAGATGAATATATATGAAAGATAATATACCTAAAAATTCACGAATTCATAATACTTTTGTTGATTTAAAAAAGGAAAAGAAATGTGCTGTTATATGTTATGTTGTTGCCGGATTTCCATCTATGGATATGTCTGAAAAAATTATATGTACTTTAATAGACTCTGGAGTGGATATTATAGAAATTGGTATTCCATTTTCCGATCCTATTGCAGATGGACCAGTTATCCAATCTGCTTCGTATAAATCGCTAATTAATGGAACTACACCTGAAATGTGTCTATCATTATGCTCTAGACTGAGAAAAAGATATCCAAAAACACCGATTTTGTTTATGACCTACGCTAATATTCTTTATGGTACTAATATTAAAAAATTTTTGTCCAATTCCAAAAAATACGGAGTTGATGGATTCATTTTACCTGACATACCTGTTGATGAATCACAAGAATATATCAAACTAGCATCAGAACTGGATTTGTCTACTATCTTTCTTGTTTCTCCAAATACCTCAAATGAAAGATTATCTTCTGTTATATCAAAAACTACAGGATTTATTTATCTTGTTTCTGTTTATGGAACAACGGGAGAACGGAAACAATTTGAAGATTATACAATTAGAAAAATCAGGGAAGTTAAAAAATATGTTAAAGGAGAGGTTCCAGTTGCAGTAGGTTTTGGAATAGGTACTTTAGAACAGGTACGTTCAATCGTTGGAGCCGGTGCTGATGCAATTATTATAGGTAGTAAATTAATAAAAATCATAGAAGAAGGGAAAAATCAAAAAGAAGTTTTAGCAAATCTGGCAGCATTTATTAAACAAATAAAACCAGGTTGCAGGCTGTAATTGTAAAAATCTAAAGATTGTTTATTTTGTTTTTTAGAGAGGGATTACTAATCCAGAACTGTCATTTGCAAACAACATATTGTTTATTGTAACTTGATATTTTTTTTCATTCATAATTACTATGACTTCAATATCGTCAAGTGAATTTGATATATCTGCAGACACCAACTTTTTGATAACCACATGTATGCATTCATGGGAAATTAAAGATTCCATAAAAGGCTCGATTTTTTTAAAATCATTTTTGTTGGATACTTCATTTTCTTTTGACACAATTATCATCATCGTTTCTTTTTCATATGTAAAATAACTAGGTGAATTGTCTATGGAACATGCTAATGTAAAGTCATTTATTGTCATAAAGAGGTCATCAAAGAAATATAAATACAGATAATATTAAGTTAAATTTTATTCAAGTTGGTTTCTCTACTATATAGTAAAATAAACTGCCTCTGGATGATGAACTACTATCGCAGCTGTAGACTGTTCTGGCATTATTTGTCCAGATTCTGTCAATGTCATGCCTGATTTTTCAGGATTGAGAATTTTCCATACTAGGTGATGTTGAGAAACATCTGGACAACTTGGATATCCCCAACTGTATCTTAATCCTCTTTTATCTCCTATCTTTAATTCTTTTTTTATTCTTTGGTTTGTCCATTCAGCCAAAGCTTCTGCTGTTTCCACAGCAAGCCCGTGCAGATAATACGCATCGGTATATTTGTTTTCAGAATTCCATTTTTCAATGAGGTCTGATACCTTCTGTCCTACGGTAACTGCTTGAAAGGCTACGATATCTGATTCTCCAAAATAATCTGCAAGACACAAATGTTTTCCTTTATTTGATCTAGGAAATTCAAAAACAATCTGATCATCGCCAGGAATATCTATTGTGAGTTTGTTTTCTTTACCATGACACATATAATATCCATATACTACTTGGGGATCAAAAAGATCTTCTTCCATAACTTTTTTAGTCCATTCTTTAAATAAATTCTCTGCTTCTAGACCAAATCCTTCAGCACCTTTTCCTCTAATTCCCCAGGAAAGAACATAAAGCGATTTTTTATTTATCAATTTCCATATTTCATTAAGGTCAATATCCTTAGAGTCTAACCTTATTTGAACTCCAACATGTGGAGGTAAGGGTGAGGAATATGGTTTGATCCCACTACTTTGGTAAATTCCAACCTGTTCCTGTACATGTTTATTATCAATCCATTTTTCTAATTTTCCTTTCCAGTTATTTATAAAATCTTGTCTTTCGTCTGACATAATTTTGTTCATAACATTTAGACCATCAAATGCTGTTTTACAATAAAACATTCCTGGTTCGTAAATCATGTTTTCTTTAGCTACTCTATTGATGTAATTGCTGTTAATTGCTGCTCCGCCACAGAGTATAGGAATCTTCATTTTATTTTCCCTTGCATAATCAACAAAATATTGCATCTGTTTAGATGTTGAAACTAATAATGCAGAAAGACCTACTGCATCGGCTTTAACTTCACTAATTTTTTCTACAATTGTTTGGATAGGTACCTGTTTACCTAGGTCATATACAGCATATCCGTTATTTGTTAAGATGGTTTTTACCAGATTTTTTCCAATATCGTGTACATCACCATAGACAGTACATAATACTATTTTTCCCTTTGATATACCGTCTTGTTTTATCAGATATTTTTCAAGCTCGGCTACCGCGGATTTCATACATTCTGCAGATTTTAATACAAATGGCAAAATAATCTCTCCCGAACCGAATTTATCTCCTACTTCTTTCATGGCAGGAAGTAAAGTATTATTTAATGTAATTATTGCTGCCTCATGGATGTTTTCTTTTGTTTGTATATCAAGTAAATTTGTATAGTCTATTTTTTGTTTATCGACATTAAATTTTTCAATTAAATTTTCCTTGATGCAATCGATTACATCCTCTTCTATTCCCTCCATTACTCGGTTAACGATTCTAAAATAACATTTTTTCTTTGCATCCCATGAAGGATCGATCTGGATTTTTGATTTTTTACTTTGTGACTGTAAGAACGATCCTGATCCTTCATTTAAATTATCAAAATATGAGATTAGATCAGCCAGTGAATCTTGCTTTTTATTGAAGATTAAATTTTCAACTAATTCTTTTTGTTTTGCATCTATATCAGAGTAAGCTATTATATCCTTTGGATTAATAATGACTGTATCCAATCCTGCCTTTATAGCATGATACAGGAAAACCGAATTTACCACCTTTCTAATTTTTGGTTGTAGACCAAAACTTACATTACTAAGGCCAAGAGTAGTAAAGCTTTCGGGAAAATATTGTTTTACCAGTCTAATTCCTTCAATTGTATTTTTTGCCGAATCAAGAAATTCTTTTTCACCAGTAGCCAGTGTAAATGTGAGAACATCAAAAATATATTGCCAGGGTTTTAATCCATATTTTTCTCCAGTTTCAAATAATAATTTGGCAGTCTCCAACTTTTCTTGAGGAGTCTTTGCCATTCCATTTGGTCCTATACACATCGCTATAGCTGGAACTCCATATTGTTTCATTAATGGAGCCAATTGATGAAATCGTTGTCCATCACCCTCTAAATTGATGGAATTGATAATGGGTCTTCCGGGGATCTGTTCTAAAGAGGTTTTAATGACATTAGGGTCGGTAGAATCTATGACTAGCGGAGCTTCAATTTCTAAACTTAGCCTTTTTACCAGTTTTTTCATAAATTCTAATTCATCTGATCTTTCGGTTGTAGCAACACATACGTCTAAACAATGTGCCCCATCTTCTACCTGCATTCTTGCCAGTTGAATTAATCCATCAAAATCATTGTTAAGGACCATGTCTTTTGCTTTTTTTGATCCCTGAGTGTTCAGTCTTTCACCTATTATTAATGGGGGAGGTTGTTGGACCAGATCCACTGCATTTAAGGCTGAAGAAACCATAGCATTTGTTTTCAAGATCTTTCACTTTCTCTAAATAATATGATCAATAATTATAATAAATATGAATTTATACATTATATTCTGTTTTGAAGTTTTTATTTTCAAAAATATTGCAAATCGTCTTGATTTTTAGAACAAGTCCAAATAACACTTCTTTGTCGTTTTTTAATTATATTTGTCCAACATTTCTCTTAGATATTTTATGTGCTGAGGATTAGTACCACAACATCCTCCAATTATTCGAATTTTATTGTATTTCTTGACAAAACCATCTAATTTTTCAGACATTTGTGTTGGAGTCATTTTATAAACGGCATTTCCACCTTCATTGATGGGCATACCTGCATTTGGAACAACTAGTATTGGAAGACCTTGTTGTTCATCCAACCATCTTACACTTGGTAACATTTCATCTGGACCAGTTGAACAATTTAATCCAAAAACATCAATCCCCATATCACTAATAGTAGTATAAGCTGATTGAACATTAGTTCCAAGCAGCATTTTTCCATATTGGTCTAAGGTCACATTTGCTATAATCGGAATTTTTTTCCCTGTCTTTTGCATTGCAATTTGACATCCTTCAATTGCCAACTTTACTTCCAAAATGTCCTGACTAGTTTCAATCAATAGGGC
The DNA here is from genome assembly GCA_964531845.1 of uncultured Nitrososphaeraceae archaeon. Taxonomy (GTDB): domain Archaea; phylum Thermoproteota; class Nitrososphaeria; order Nitrososphaerales; family Nitrososphaeraceae; genus QCWD01. The sequence continues at coordinate 3,479 of CAZHFI010000029.1, read as the reverse complement.
ATCAACCTCTCCATTAATTAATCCCTCAGCTTGCAAGGCAAAAGCCTGTCGTATTTCTTCCAATGGTTTTTGTCCAAGGTCTGGATCATTGGAACTTGGAAGGAAACCTGTAGGTCCCATTGAACCAATTACATATCTCGGTCTTTCATCATCCTTAAATTCGTCACATCCTTGTCTTGCTAATTGAGCTGCTTTTTTGTTGAATTCTATAGTTTGTTCTCCGTATCCATATTCATCCAGTTTTAGTTTGTTGCTTCCAAATGTATTGGTTTCAATACAATCTGCCCCAGATTTTAAATAATCTATGTGGATTTTTTTAATCCACTCTGGTCTAGTTAATATCAATCCATCGTTAAATCCTTCTTTGTTATCTGGAAAATCAGTTGGAGCAGGATGAAGTTTCTGGATTTCTGTTCCCATTGCTCCATCAAAAAGAAGAATTTTTTTTTGTAAGGCTTCAATGAACGAACATTTCATAATCTAGATATTCAGAGAATGTTGTTTACTCTATTAAATTTATTCTATTTTCCTAAATTATTTCATCATACTTGCTGCTTATTACTTGTTAGAGTCTGTGAGTTTATTTTTAACGATAATCTGTTAAATATGGTTATTGTGATAAATGATACTAATATTGTAGATGGGATTAAAATTGGTAATATGAAAATAGATAATAGTTTGTTGAAAGTTTGGATACTTTGAAATGTATCATCATTGATTCCATAATGAATTTTATATATATTTACTGTCCACGGAAAATATAATGTAACAAAAAAAATAGACATAATTATAAATGGAATTATATTTACTTTTTGTAAATGTTTTTGATCATACTCCTTTTTGGGTAATCGTTTCTTGTTATAATTTAAAATTATATCACAAATAACTGCAGGAATAATATTTAGTGCATATAAAGGTAACAATGAAACAAAATGTCCGTTTGATACAATAGTGCTGAAAATTTGCATGACCATAAAAACTCCTGTTATGGATGAAAAAATAAAGCGATTGTCTAAAGATTTCAAAGCATGAAGAAAGATCCCTATAGTGATTATGGGGGTTATAACAATTGAAGCAATGATTGCTAAAACTGGGTCTGGATTGAAATTAAAAAATTGGCCTTCTGAATATGGTAATGTGAACATAAAACTGATATTTATGAAAACCATCCATAAAACTGCATATGTTATTATCAATGTTATATTAAATAATTTTTTTTGTCTTGGTAAAGTATAATAAATAAATTTATTTTGGTTTAATCCAACAAGTACGCCTAATATTGCTATCATCATACCAGTTCCTATCATCAAATGTGATGGACTCAATAGCCCATCAAATCCAAAGTTGCTGTGCCACCAACTGTCAAAAAATCCAGAAGATATCTCAAGTAAACTTCCAGTAATGGATAGTTTCAGGCCTGATGGTATTTTCTTTAACAAGGAAAGATCGATTAACTGATTCTTGTTAGTTTGGAACAAAGATATCTGATTTTTATACCACGTGTATATTCCAATAATATTTAAAATAATTACAAGTAAAACCCCTGAATACAAGACTACATGCGGCGGGGTAAGAAAATTGTCTATATCATTTATTCCATGCCAAATAATGTCCCAATTGGTCCCACCAATCTGTAATCCAACTGCAATTGATATAGTCAAATATATGAAGATAAAAGTATTTGATAAACGAGAATTTTTATTCATGTTCAGGATAAAACATTAAATGTAGATATTTAATATAAAGAATTCTTTATCCATAGTTTGTATCATGGATAGTCTTTCATATTTAAATAATCTTTTACTTTATTATCTGTTATTTGCCATAATTCCATGTAGAAAAATATTTTGGAGATATCTCAATTAACACAGACTGTCCGTTTCTTACATTATTTAATAGAACAACTGCCATAGGATGGTCAAGATTTCCCAAATATTTTATCATTATTTTTTCTGCTATAAAATAATTAAATTCAATATCTGTGGATATCTTTACAGTTCCTTTTCCTCTCACTCCTTTATAAGGAGCTATGTTGTCATCTACACAAAAATATACGACGGTTTTTTGGTCCAAATTCTGAATTTTTTTGGAATTTTTTGCAGTCTCTACATAAATCCTATTCTTTTGTAGTTCGTAGTAGAACCAAGTAGGATGAATATTTGGTTCATTTTTATCATCTAACGTTCCAAGATATATGTTTCGATTTCCAGAAATCAAAAATTTTTGAACTTCTTCAAATGTCATTTGCCTGCCAAAACCAGGGCTGGCATTTAGTATCTTCACAAAATAATTACTACATTTTTATTATATAAATTTATAATATAATCTTGATATTTTAGATATTGTAAAATTGTAGTTATCTTACTAATTTATCATCTAATGGGTACACATATACATTTGCTAGTTCATTTCCTATATCTGTAGAATGAACTAGTACCGCACCTTTAATTTCGCATTTATCAAGACCCAGTCCTTTTTTTCCCAATACACCTAGCTTGTTTACTTTGCTTTTACTATTTTTTATCTTCAAAAATAGTTCATGTGGTATCTCTGGTTCCAAGGTTACTCTTTCTTCACATAATATTCCTACATCTCTAAACCCGTTACTCATTATTCTACCACCATCATTTAACATCATATCTATATTGTAATTTTTTTTCAGCATTTTCATGCCATTTAGAATATCAAAATTATTTCCAGTGTTGATGTATTTTATTTGTTCAGATTCTTTGATAATCTTATTGGCATATGTATATCCTTTATTGTCTGTTATAAAAAGTGTTTTTATATTATTTTTTGGATTCATGATCTCAATTTTATTTTTTTGATAGTTTTCTAAAATTTTTAGTCTTTTAAAAGTATTTTCAGATCTGGCGACTATAACATAATGTAGAGGTTTTTCATTAGAGTATTTTTCATTTAGTATGAAAATATCTTGATATATTTTTGGGTCGTATTCTTGTACATATTTTCCAAAAAAATTCCAATTTAATATACGTTCTTTATTAGTAATCATATTGTCGGCACTTATTATGATGGCCTTATATCCTATTATGATTCTGTGAAGCGAAGCAAAAAGATTATCACCAAAATTTCTTTGACCTCCTGTGAGCATTAACACCCCACCATTTTTCATATTGGGAATTTTGTAGACGTAAGAATTATCTCTTTTTGATAACTTTGCCGCTATAAAACTAGAAGCTTGATATGGTATACTCATTTTTTTGATATACTCTTGAGAAGCTCCTATCACAATCTCTGAAAAAATCATTGAAAGACTTTTCAAACCAAGTTTTTTCGGTCTTATAACAGTAAGTCCTCTTTTTTTTAAATGAGAAAATTGATATTCATCAATCATATTTTTATCTCTCAAATCTGATAAAAAATTATTATAATTTTTTAAAATCGGATCCTTGGCCATATCTAGTCATGGTATTAAATTTACTATAAATCTTGGTTTGTGTTTAAATAATGAATCA
>CAZHFI010000028.1:0-17014 GCA_964531845.1 uncultured Nitrososphaeraceae archaeon | reverse complement strand
CATTTGGACCAAATGTTATGACATTTACTTCTCCTGATGATTTAATGAAAAATTTGCCAAAAGCTATGGGGGATATCTCCAAGATGTTATCTGGTGGTATGGGAGGGGCAATGCAATCTGAGGGACCAACATTCAAAATTAGTATGAAAGATTATGAAGACATGGGAATAAAAGTAGGAGATAAAGTTTCTATTGAAATAAAGAAAGTAGATTACGGTAGTGTTTATACATAGAATCTTTCAAATTTTAACAACAACAACTATTCATAAACTTGATAAATAACTAAATAAATTTAAAATTAACTTGGTTAATATTAATACTACTTCTTCACTAGAAAGCTTTAGAAAATTTATCATCGTAAGTACATGTAGATCTTTTATTCCAGATAGTTATTTTCATGACTTTGATGTTTTTCCAGAACGGGAAGAAGGACCAGGAGCAATTTACATCGAAGCTGTAGATAAGGTAACATTGAAAAGAATAAGGGAAATGACATTTGTAAATGCCAAAGATGTTTTGGGAATACTATATTCGTCAAAGAGTGGAAATACGCAACTGAAGTGGAGACAAGTACGGAAGAAAACTGGACGGGTTCAGGGAACAGCTTCTGCAAACGCTTTGGTAAATTTAGTTGAATCTGGTGTAATTACAAGAGAATGGGTAGACGATTATCTAAAAAACTCACAGAAAAAAGTTTTAGATACAGATGATAAAATAAAGACACAAGAAAAAAATAATTCTGAATCCAAAATAGAATAATAATCGTATTAATGTAAATGATTAGTAGAGAAACAGCGGGTTTTTCTGGAAAAGCGTTTCATATAATTCCTCAAGAACCTGACGATCTTTTTGCCCTACGAAGAATTATAGAATCTGGAGATGTTGTAGTTTCAAATACCACTCGTGTTATTAAATATGATAAAGAGTATTCACGTCCGGACAGAGAAAGAATTCAGATAAAGGTTTCTCTTAAAGTAGACAAAATAAATCTTGACAATGCGATTGATAAATTAAGAATTTCAGGAATAATTATCGATTCAAATAACGATATAGTCCCTAAGGGTACACATCATTCCATAATGATTAATTCTGGAACTCATTTTGTGCTAGAAAAGAAAAGAAAATGGCATACATTTGAATTAGACATTTTGAATTCCAAAGATTCTGGAAATTATATTCTTATTTCTATAGATCAAAATGAGGCATCTGTAGCGAGATTATCGGGAACTCATCTCCAGATCATTCCAAATATCTATTCAGGCAAAAGTGGTAAATATTACGCTGAATCCACAAAATCAGGACATAGTATGGAAAGTTATTTTAATAGTATTTCTTATTCTATTTCATCATATCTTCAAGATATTGATAACGATATTATTATATTTGGTCCTGGAGAAACAAAAAGACGTTTTTCAAACTATCTTATTGACAAAAATATTTTAAATAAAAATAAATCTATTATTATTGATGGAATAGAATCTGGAGGAGAAGATGGAATTTTTGTTTTTCTAAGGTCATCCCAATTAAAAGAAGTTCTAAGTTCAAGCAAAATTTCAGTAGTTTCATCTTTAATTGATAAGTTACTATTGTATGTAAACAGAAATGAAGAGAAATATTCAATCGGGTTTAATGATGTTTCAAAATCTGTATCGGTAAATGCGGTAGAATCGATCATTTTTTCTGATAATGTTTTTAAAATGGTTGACGAGAAATCCCTGATCACTTTATTAAATCAAGCAGAAAGATCGGGGGCAAAAATATATGCTGTAGATTCCACAACTGATATGGGACTAAGGGTTTCCTCTTTAGGAGGGATCATTGCATTACTGAGATATCAAATACGATAATTTTTGTAAATATGTTACTTCATAGAATCTATAATCCATTTCATATAATTCTTTTCAATATCTGAAGCAACAAATTCTATTATCTCGGGTACTTCATATGGATGAATCGCCTTTATTTCTTTTTTTAATTTTTCTGATTTTTCTTTTGAGGTTTTAAACAATACCATTATCTCATCTTGATTTTCGATTTTATTTTTCCATGTATAAAATGATCTTACTTTGAAAAAAGTTATACAGGCACAAATTTTTTTTGTTACTAAAATATTGTTAATTTTAGATTTTATTGCATTTTGATTAGGAAATGTAGAAATAATTATAACACCATTATGATTTGAATTGTCTTTTATCTTTTTCATGATCCTAAGTATACTTAATCTCCATTTTAATTTAAGGTTTTAATTATTAGTTGTTCTTCATAGACTTATCACATACTACATAATTCATTTTATGTTGCCTTTTTTATAAACTCACTTTTAGCTCATTAAATAACAGTAATTCAAACCCAATATTTAACTCACTATTAGTATACTCAGAAAATGAAGATATGGATTAAGATTATCTCTTCAATTTTAGTAGAAACATCTAAAATTTTGCAATTACATTAGATACCATATTCTTCATCTTACAAAAACAAGTTGCTTTATCCGGTAATATTTTATTATTTTCTATTCAAAGAGTACCAATTATTGGATTCATTTTATACTTTAGTTTATTTGTGTACTGTAAAACTAATTTATAGAAACAATTGTGATGTCTTGATTAAATTACACTTGAGAAATATACGTATAAGATATATGGAATGGGTTTCGACTATTCTTAATTCTTTTTTAATTTGACTAATTGTTTTATCGAGATAACTTGAGATTCTCATACAAATATAATATCGTATTGAAAACATAACTCAATCTCCTTCAATTCATCTATAGTTTTTTAATTATTAAAGTTCCTAAATACATTGATAGTATACTAAAATCATAAATGATAGAAACCAAAAATGAATTTAACTAACAAATAGTAAATTCTTTATGGTAGCACTTAAATACATAATGAAGATATAAGAACTATATCCAGACATAACAATTATCTAGGTTATCTTTATTTATTACTGTGTTATTACATTAATGAAAATCTCTGATAGAACTAGGCAAGTAGAATATGCTATTCGCGATATTATCCAATATGCTCGTGAATATGAAAAAACAGGAAAAGAACTCATCTACCTAAACATCGGTGACCCAGTAAAATTTGATTTCAAAACTCCTGACCATATAAAAAATGCCTTAATAAACGCGGTCAGAAATGATGAAAACTATTATACTGATTCTGAAGGACTTCCAGAACTTCGTATGGCAATAAAAGAAAAAGAAGAAAAAAAAGGACTAGCTCTTAATGTAGATGATATTTTGGTTACAAATGGAGTCTCTGAAGGTTTGGATATGACCATGGCCTCTATTGTTGAACCTGGTTCTGAGATTATAATGCCTGGTCCTCATTATCCTCCGTATGCTTCATATGTAAAATTTTATGGCGGCTCAGTGGCCGAGTTTAAGATCCATGATGATGGAAAACCAGATATTGATAATCTCAGATCAAAATTATCGCCAAGGTCAAGGGGAATTTGTATTTTAAATCCCAACAATCCTACCGGTGAAGTATTTGATGAACAAAGTCTTAAACAAATAATAGATATTGCTGCAGAACATAATCTTTATATTATATGCGACGAAATTTATGATAAAATAGTTTTTGATGATACATTTTCGGGTATTGGAAAACTATCTCAGGATCTACCTGTAATTTTACTTAATGGATTTTCCAAAGTCTATCTTATGACTGGTTGGAGATGTGGTTATATTTGCATGAACAGCAATTGTAGTGATCTTGATGAGTTTAGATCTAATATTCCGAAGTTGGCTAGGGTACGTATATCTACGAACCTTCCCGTTCAGGTTGCTGCGGTCGAAGCATTACATGGACCACAAGACCATATTTCACAGATGATACAAAAACTAAAGATTAGACGTAATTATGTTGTAAACCGATTGAATGCAATAAATGGAATCACTTGTAACATGCCACGGGGAGCATTTTATGTATTTCCAAAAATTGATCTTGGGAACAGATGGAAAAATGACAAAGACTTTGTCCTAGACTTGCTAAACAATACAGGAGTTTTAACTGTTCATGGGTCTGGTTTTGGACACACTTTCGGTTCGAATCATTTTAGGATAGTGTATTTACCAAATGAAGGAATTTTAGAAAATGCAATGAATAAAATGGAAGATTTTATGAATAAAAGAACGGACAGATAGATATTAATCCATCTTTAGCCACTGCTTATCATAATATTAATTGTCTTCATCACCAAACAAACCATATCAGTTTAAACAAGACCCAGGCCTTGTGACAAGAATGTTTCTTTGTTATTTCATAATGGGAGTACTATATGTTGTGTTTATTTCCATACTTTTGTACCTTGGACTAGGTTTTTTTCCGACAATTATTGTATCTGCTATTATGATGCTATCACAATGGTATTTCTCAGATCGTATTGTTTTATGGAGTTCGGGAGCAAAAGTAGTATCAAAGGAACAGTATCCTGCATTACATACAATTGTGGAAAACCTTTGCAAAATAGCAAGTCTTCCAAAACCCAAAATTGCTATTATGAATTCTCCTGTTCCAAATGCGTTTGCCACAGGAAAAGGCTATTCCAGCTCTTTAGTTGCTGTTTCTACATCATTGATAAATCTTTTAGACAATCAAGAACTTGAAGGAGTAATAGGCCATGAGATATCTCACATCAAAAGTAGAGATGTTTTGGTTCTAACACTTGCCAGCATCTTTTCAACCATGGCCATGTATCTTGTCAGGTTTGGTACATTTTCTACCATCTATGGAAGGCAAAATAGGAGAGATAACAGTAATTCCGGTATAGGAATTGTCATTGCTATTGGTCTACTAACTTGGGTAATCAGTTTTTTAATTATCAGAGCGATATCAAGATATAGGGAATATATCGCCGATAGAAATTCTGCTCAATTAACTGGAAAGCCATTAAAACTTGCAAATGCTCTTACCAAAATCAGTAGTAATATGAAAACTGTCCCAGAAAAAAATTTACAGGCAACAGAAAGTCTTAATGCATTTTATATCATTCCTGCAATATCATCTGGGACCTTTACTAATGTATTATCGACTCACCCACCAGTAGAAAAAAGAATTGAAAAATTAAAGGAAATGGAATCGCAAAAATACAGATAATTAGAATCGCTAAAGTTGAAAATTTAAAAATCACATATTTGATCTACTATTTTAGATCTTTGCAAGTAAATAATTTGTATAAAAAATTGAAATTATAAATCATCTTAAGGTTTCAGGATTTGAAAATCTTTTTTTACTACGTTTTCCAAAAAACATCAACAATCCTCCAAACACTATCATACCAATAACAAATTTTTCATTATTTATTTCCCTATTCAAATAATTATCTATATAAAAATCAAGTGATAACTGTGTGGTTACAAAATAAAGATTTCTAATAGCTATTATCGCTGCCATTATTATGAACATGATACCCAATGTAAACATCCAGTTTTTTCTAAACGGATTGTTTTCATCATCTTCATTTTTTTTAGCAGAATTTGTGTTGTTATTGGTCATATTTATAATCCATTTAATTGCACCTTATTAAACAATAATAAAATAATATCAAACATCCCATGTTTCTAATGTGTCATAAATAAAACAATAAAGTTCAACTTCAAATGGAATATTTTCTAATTTGTTAGCTTCAATCCAGGTTGTTTCAATCTGTTTCGTCTTGCAGCATTTAAAATCATTGGAGTCATAACTTCAGCTTGATATGTTAGAGATAGCTGTCCAAGATAAATTGGTCTTAGGCTAAGTTCGTGTATCAATTTATTTATAATTTGTACGGAATCCATCTCATTAGAACATACATATGTGTCTCCATCGATATCGTATTTGATATCTCTTAATTTAACTTCAGATATTGTATGAAAGGCAGATACGACTTTTGTGCCTGGTCTAAAATTGGCTGCTACTAGTTCTGCTGCAGTTTTAGTACCATTTTCAAATGGAAGATATACCCAACCTTTATCTGGAATTCTTTCCATTGGAACAATAGGTGATACTACTATGCAATTTTCCTGAATGTCATCTGAAATTACAGCACATGTATCATTAATTGTTTCATATGGAATAGACAGTAGTAAGATTTCAGAATTTTTTGCTAAAGTTGAATTATCCTCACCAATAATAGTTCCCTTTACCCTTTTGTAAACTTCCTTAGCCATACTGCGATATCTCTCTGCAGCTTCCTCAGCTTTGGCCTTGTCACGTGAACCAATAATAACGTCATGATTTATACACCATCGCAAAGCAAATCCTTCACCCATGCCACCAGTACCTCCAATAATGCCTATTTTCATTACAGTATAGCTAAATTAATGCACATGCTATTAAGTTTTATAAATCTCTATCCATTATAAGTTCAATTAAGTAAATAAAATTAATATTTTGTATTTATTTATAGAATGTTGTTGCCATTAGCTATTTTTATGCGTCACGGACAGGCCGAAAATAATATTAAAAGAATTTTGGTAGGAAGATACAAAGAATCACATCTAACAGAAGAGGGTAGGCAACAGGTTTCAGGTACAGCAGAATTATTAAAAAATATGTCTGTTGACAAAATAATTTCAAGTCCCGTTACTAGGACAATAGAAACTGCAGAGATTGTATCAAAAATCCTTAATTTAGATTACAGTATTGATGAACGACTGTATGAAATAGACCTAGGAACTTTGGCAGGCACGCAGTATGACGAAGTAATTGAAAAACATGGAGATCTTTTTTTGGAGTTTTATCTTAATAAAAAAAATTCTATACTCGAAAGTCATAACGTCGAATCTTTCTCATCTGTAAGAGAAAGAATTAAAAATTTATTGGACGAAATCATGATTCAATATCCATCAAAAAATATTCTCATGGTTACTCATCTCGATCCTATTAAGGCTGCAATTTCAAATATACTTGAACTATCTCCTTCTGCACTTTATAATTGGCATATGCGTAATGCAGCTTTGGCCATACTAAAAAATGATTATGGTTATTGGACATTATCAGGAGTTAATTTTATGCATTCCAAACGCTATCTATTTGAATAAATTTTTTAAATTGTATTATAAATTCAAAAACCTTAAATAAGAAAAGTAATCATTTTTTAGCTGAAATAAGGGGTAGTTATGGAACAAAAATATATTTTGTTTGCAATTTTTATGCCAATATTAATTATACCTATTCTCAGTTTGGTGGTGCAGCTAGCTTTTGGGGAAGAAAAAGTTCCAGATTTTATAAATAGAAGAGTAGCTGTCTGGCAATTGTTTTACAAACTAATGGTGGGTGCTTTTATTGTAGGAGCTGTTGTTACAGGAACAATCTTTTATGTTTGCTTTAGATATAGCGAAAATAGCAAATACAACAAATTTGCAAAACCCAAGGAGGAGTTTAAGCACTAATGGGACACGCACTACCAGAATGGATATACATAGCGGCAGTAATAGCACTTCTTTGTTGGGTAGGTGCAGAATCCTGGGATGCAGAACGACAACTGGAAAAAGCACCTGTAGAAGCAAAAACTATAAAAGTTATTGGTCAACAGTGGTTTTGGACATTTGAACATGAAGACGGAACCCGAGAAGTTGGAGAACTTCATTTAAAAAAAGGAATTCCATATAAATTTGATTTGATCTCACAAGATGTAAATCATGCATTTAATGTTCCCGATTTTACTATTATGCTGGACGTTATTCCTGGAAGATTAAACACAATCTGGAGTACTTTTGATGTTCCCGGTCAATATATAATCCAATGTAGGGAATATTGTGGATATTCTCATTATAACATGAAAGCAAAACTATTTGTTGAAGATACTACTCCTCAGGAAGTTGCTGCCCTGCTTAGTGAGAATTCAGCTCAAACTGTCAGCACTGATGCATCAGCAACCACAGCTCAGAGTGCTGCACCAGCAATCAAAGCAGATGCAACATTAACAATATTGTCAGGGTCTTCAGCTCAAGGCAATCCTGATTTTGATCCTGATGTACTTACAGTAAAGAAAGGAAATACTATTGAAGTGAAAAATGCAGATACAGTTCCGCACACAGTTACAAGTGGAACCGGTCCATCCGATTCAAATTCAGCAAAACAGTTTGATACAGGCATTATAAACTCAAAAGAATCGGCTATACTTAAAACAGACAGTCTGACTGCTGGAGATTATCCATACTATTGTCAAGTTCATCCATACATGACAGGAACTTTAAAGGTGCAATAACATGAGTGGAGTTTTATATGCAAAAATCAAAGAACCAAAATCCTTTTATTTCTATCACAGAATAGTATCATTAATAACAATGGAGGAGTACTGAAATGGTTTTAGAAATTAAACAACCAAGACCAATATGGGAAATTTTATTTTCTACTCATCATACTGATATTGGACTACTGTATACCTTTTTCTCTATCACTGCATTAATGATTGGTGGCGCCTTAGCATTAACGATAAGAGCAGAGCTTTTCTTTCCTGGACAACAAATAATTCCCGATCCACAGACCTTTCATAGGTTCTTCACAGTTCACGGAACTACCATGCTGTTCTTATGGGCAATTCCTTTTGGTTCAGGGATTGGTAATTATCTTATTCCAATCATGGTAAGATACAAAGACATGGCATGGCCAAAACTTAATGCTGTCGCATTTTGGATGATACCTGTTGGCGCAGCAATGATCTGGCTGGGATTTTCAGATACCGCATGGACTGCATATCCTCCATATTCAACTATGAAGGCTCCAGGTCCAGCCGCCGAACTATGGATATTTGGATTAAAAATACTTGGAGTTTCATCAGTTCTAGGTGCAATAAACTTCATCGTCACTATATTACGGTGTAAACACCCTGATCTACCTATAATGAAAATGCCTTTGTTTGGATGGTCAATATTGACAATATCCTTTATGATTTTGGTCGCAATACCTACATTTGCTGCCGCATTGATAATGACTTATACGGACAGGATTGGGATCACAGGCTTCTTTAACCCAGCTTTGGGTGGAGACCCGGTAGCTTATCAACATCTCTTCTGGTTTACATTCCATCCGGAGGTCTACATTTTCCTATTGCCAGGAGTAGGTATGTTATATGAGATGATACCAAAGTTCTCTAGGAAGCCGATATTCAGTTACCAATCTGGAGTAATTGCATTCCTTTTGTTGGGCACAATAGGCTTCATGTCATGGGCACATCATATGTTGTCAACAGGAATGAGCTTTACTGAAAAGACAGTATTTATGGTCGGAACCCTCGCTGCAGTACCTGCCTCTGCGATGCATGTCTTTAACTGGATCGCTACAATGTGGGGAGGAAGGATAAAATTCGCCACCCCAATGCTTTTTGCAGTAGGAGCAATCTTGTTGTTCTTTGCTGCTGGCTCAGGAGGAGTCGTAAATACTGCATTACCCTTGGATTATGTTACACATGATAGCTATTGGGTCGTTGGACACTTCCATCTAATATTGATGGGAACAGTTTCGCTATCATTTACTGCCTATATCTACTACATATTCCCATTGATAACCGGAAGGATGTATGACGAACGATTAGGAAAAATACATTATGCACTAGCTATGCTTGGTGTATTGATGGTATTCATGACGCAACATATACTGGGATTATATGGCATGCCAAGACGCTATTTTGACTACGCCCCGATTCCTGAATGGATTATCATGAACCAAATAGCCTCCACAGGTGCATTTATAGTAGGAACTGGATACCTGATAATGGTTATCAACTTGATAAAGAGCTCAATGAAAGGTAAATTTGCAAATATGAGAGATCCATTCAATATTGGTGAGGTTTATTATGACTACACACGACGAGAGCCCCATCATTAGAACTACCCCTTCACGTATGCTGAAGGGTTTGGCAATAATGGTAGGTCTTATTATAATAGGCTCCGCATACATGGTTGTATTTTGGCATGATATGGCAAAATATCCTCCACCTGTGTCAAAGCATCAGATGCCTCCTATTGAGATAGAACGACTCGGTCAAGCATTGGCTACTGATCTAGAAAGTAAGAGTACGAAACAGGCTCCTGCTCAGAGTGCTGCACCAGCAATCAAAGCAGATGCAACATTAACAATATTGTCAGGGTCTTCAGCTCAAGGCAATCCTGATTTTGATCCTGATGTACTTACAGTAAAGAAAGGAAATACTATTGAAGTGAAAAATGCAGATACAGTTCCGCACACAGTTACAAGTGGAACCGGTCCATCCGATTCAAATTCAGCAAAACAGTTTGATACAGGCATTATAAACTCAAAAGAATCGGCTATACTTAAAACAGACAGTCTGACTGCTGGAGATTATCCATACTATTGTCAAGTTCATCCATACATGACAGGAACTTTAAAGGTGCAATAACCTTAATTTAACATCTTTTTTTTAATACAAATGTTTTTAAAATATTTATCTACATTTACCTTATCTATACTTTTTACACTGATATTTGTTGGTGGCTATGTTAGTGCATCAGGAGTAGGACTATCGTGTCCTGAGTGGCCCATGTGTCCTGCTGGTTTAGTACCACAAGACGAATTTATTATAGAATATTTTCATCGTACAATAGCTGCTTTAACTGCGTTGATGGTTATAGTAACAATGGCTTTTACCTTAAAAACAAAAAAAACTCCAAAAGGAATGAAAATTGCTTCTATAATAGCATCATGTGCGGTAATTGGACAGATAACTCTAGGAGGATTTGTAATTATTGAAAGATTACATGCAATCCTAGTTACTATTCATTTAGGACTAGGAATCACCTTATTTTCTATGGTCTTGTTGACTACTCTATATGCATGGAAATTATCAAAAGTCAAAATGAAAATTGTTAATAACGTTACTAACAAATCTATTTCTGACAAATAATAATTATAAATAAAATAAGTAAAAATAAGTAAACTAATACGATTATTTGGTGATTTGAGAAACTTTAATTCAAATCATTTCTCTTCATATGAACTTCTCCTTGCCATTTCTTCTCTCATTTTCTTGTCTCTTTTATTTTTGTATACTAGGATTCCAATTACCACAAACGGTGTAACCGATGCAAAACTTATTAACGAATAAAATATGTATCCAAACGGATTCAACGTACTTAGATTAAACGAAAAAGATATTATTTTTCCAGTATAATAAATATCTTCCAAATCAATATATACTATATAATTTCCAGATTTAGTGAATACACGATTGAATTCATAATGACCATTTGTGACTACTGCATGTATTTTATCAACGTCTAGACTTTCAAATTTTCCATCTACGATTTTACTTGTTGTAAATCGTATCGTTATCGGAACATCAGTCAATTCATCGCCATTATTTGATGATATTCGTATAAGGACTTTTGCATCTTGTCCTACGGTAGGAATTTCTGGGTCCGTGGCTATTTGAACATAATAATTACCAATTTTTTCACCTTCGGAATTAAATAAACTATGTGAATAAACGCTATTAATATTACCTAAAATTAAAAAAATGAAAACAATTCCAAAAAATCCAATTTTTTGTAATTTCATCCATTCGTTTTTTTTAATAAATCCAAGATCCGTACTTTTCATCATGTCTGATTGAAAAATCATATCTCTAAGTGTTATTAGAGGAAAAGATTTATAGTAGAAATTGAAATGAGGCAACTTATGGAAGATAGTTCTTCATCAGCCACATTAAAATTTTCTGATAAGGTTGTGGTTATCACAGGAAGTGGAACCGGTATAGGACAGACAATAGCAAAAAAATTTGCAGAAAATGGAGCAAATATAGTAATTATGGGAAGGCGTAAGGAACCACTTGATAAAACTTCAACGATATTAAATGATATTTATAAAAAAATTAATTCAAACGCCAAGGTACGTGTATTTTCGGGAATAGATGTATCTGATGAGGAGGGAATTAATTCCATGTTTGAATCGATTAAAAATGAGTTTAATAAGGTCGATATTATTATAAATAATGCAGGTGTATCAGGCCCGGTAAAAATATTTACAAATTCTGAATTTGAAGAATTTAAGGATTGTGTTAATATTCATTTAACAGGAACATTTTGGACATCTGTCCAAGGTCTCAAGATAATGACATCTAATAGCAAAATCATCACTATATCTACTTTTTTTACAGAAGAGAATAAATTCGAACAGCGCCCATACAGATTCAGGACTCCATATACCGCAGCACAGGGGGCTAAAAATCGTCTCTCCGAAGCATTAGCGTGGGAATTGGTTGGAAAAGAGATTAAATCAATATGCACTAACCCTGGTCCTGTTCATTCTGACAGAATCTATAAAACCGTCTATCCCAAGGCTGCAGCCGAATTTATCCGAATTGGCGGATATGATGGTCTTTCCTCAGTTGAAATTGAAAAAGCAGCAACTAAATCCCTGTTATTGCTTGGTGAATCAGACGAGATAATTAATAATGGATTAAGGCAAATAGCAATGGAAATACTACAATCACGCATAAAAGACAATCCTCATCAACAACCACTGGAAGATTCTGACACTCGTATTGAAGATATGAAAAATATAATATCAGGAATGTTGCAAAAGATTCAGGAGATTGCTGAAAAAGTTCAAAACAATACAAGTAAAATGATTGTAGATAACGAATTTTTGACTCAGGAAGATGTTGCAGATATGGTTCTTACTCTTTCCGATGATAAGATTAGTAAACTGATAAATGGTAGAATTATACCAAACGATCGTGTATTTTATCCAGTCAAGCCTGTAATTGCCACATTCGTCGATAACATTCCAGATTTTAATTTCCAAAATAAGGTAATTGTAATAACCACAAGTTCATCAAATGATCGTGATATCGAAAGAGTTAGGGCAATTGCTCAATCCATAGAATCAAAGGATGCAAAACAAGTTATAGTCCTCACAAATAATCCAGACGACCTTGTCAAATTTAATGACTTTCACAGTCATTCGATCAGCCTCCTAAACCAAGAACACGTAAAGAGAATATTCAATACTGTAATAACAAAATTCGGCAGTCTGGATGGAATTGTACATTTTATGGGAGACTATGATTATAACACCCCAATTTCTTCCATTTCTAGACACACATGGGATAAATTAGTTGAGAATTTCATATATATTCCTGCACTCATTACCAAGGAATCTGTCAAGGCAATGATTCCAAATGCAGTAGAAGAACCATCTCGATTTAAGGATTCACAGGGAATAATTGTATTGGTTGGACCAGATTCTCCAGCAGGAAGAAAAATCTCTGGAGAAGTAAGATCACGTTCTGAGATTTTTAGAGGAGCATTAAGACCTTTTATTGCAACGGTCAATCAAGAATTGTCAGACGTTTTGGGTTCAAAAATAAAGGTAAATCTGATTCTTGCTGGAAATAATGACGGCAATGAATCAAAATTAGAAAATGTAGAAAAAAGTGTTCTTAACCTCTTATCTGGAGCATCAATTAATAGACACGAATCAATTTTCTATATTGATGAGGTTTCTAAACAGCTTTAAATTTTTTCTTTTTTCTAGTTATTTGATTTACGGTAAACTTACAATATTGTTTAAAGATCTAAACAGATTTTTTATCCTCTTTTCTGCACTTTCATTTGCGGCCTCCACTAATTTTTTTACCTGATTGTTAGATTCCATAAAATTAATTACATTTCCTTCAAGATATCCAATATCTATTAGTAAATCCTTTAAAATTTTTGATACAATGCTAATAGATTCATTGAATTCACAAAGTTGTGGTCTTAATAATGAATTGATATTGCAAATAATTGAAAATAATATTGATAGATTCTCGGTTAATTTTTTAGAATCACTAAAGTTATCAAATTTCTTGACCCTTTCTTCTAAAATTATTTTAGAAACCAAAATCGCTTTACAAGTAGCTCTGGTATCATATAACTCCGATAGCAATAATGTTGAATACTGAATGTTGTTTTCATTATTTGAAATAACTAATTTTTCAAATATCTCCATATCTTTTAATAATAGATGGTTAAATTTTTCATACAAATTTAATATTTGTCTGTTTAAAAGCTCTTTAATAACATGAATCTTTAAGGATAACGAATCTGAGTTATACATAAAATCCATTTTCTGATTTTCACATTCTACTAAATTTTCTGATGATTTAATATCATAATCGAATTCATCTTTGATCCATTTTGAATCGAATCTCATCTTCATACTTTATATTATTTTTTATAATTAATACCTCTATGTTACATTAGTTGTTGTTACTATGGTAACCATGTTTGATAGTTACAGCTTAGTATTTTTTTTTATTTTGATATAATCTATTTGACCATTGTATTTACAATTATCAATCTGCAAAATTTCCGATGTTGATAAATTCTCCAGAGCCAGAAATCCTAACTGACGATGAACTTGCTTCGAGTCTAGAGGAATTTGGGTTGTCCAAATATGAAGCGCGAGCATATATTACACTCGTAGGAAGAGGTTCACTATCTGCTAGCGAAGTTGCATACTATTCTAATCTGCCTAGAACAAAGATATATCTAACATTAAAAAAATTAGAAAAAAAGAGGTTATCTAATATCATGCAACAAAAACCATTAATATGTAATGCTATCTCACCTCGAGATGCTTTTGGAGAAATGGTTATTCTATATGAAAGACGTCTTAAAAATATGAAAAAGATTATCGAAGAATTACAGAAAAAAAATGACAATGGAACAAATACGATAGGGTCGGAGGAAAAAAAATATCATATCTTCGAAGCAAGAAAAGTTTCCGAAACACTATATGATATTATTCAAACAACAAGGTATTCAATTTACGCAATCCTCGATCAGTGGGGATTTAAGATATTTTCACAATATAATTATTTGTTAGGTTCAATCCCAAAAGAAATAACAATTAAAATTCTTTTATCTAATAAATGCTTAAGTAATGAATCTATTCATTCATTTTCAAAAAATATTCAAATTAAAATTGGAAATGTTTTTTCAAATATAATTATTGTAGATTCCAACAAGTTGCTAAACATTGATGAAAGTAATGGAAAAGCAGCGTTGTTCTCATCCTTAGATGTATTTGGAAATTCTTATCTTAGATCATTTGATAGAGAATGGAACAATGGTGTAGATCTAGACAATTTTAAAGATATATCAGCATAGATTCTCATTTTTTTCCTCACTATTAATATGTGGTAAACAAAGTTATAATACCAATCGCATGAAAATATTACATTTATCAAATTTTGGTTTACCTGATTGGAGATTGGAAAAGGCAGGTAAAACAGGAAAAAATAATGGATATGATGTGGTCTTTGGAGGAAGACAGTCACCAGATTATAAAGGAAATACATTTTCTGCCATTCATGAAATCAATTGGAATGCACGAGCTAGATGGGGATTGCCATATTACTGGCAATCTGTTAAAAAACAGATGAAAAGAGTGATAGATGAAGTTAGACCAGACATCATTCATGCTCACAATATTTTTTCAGCGAAAATGGTTTCAGAGTTTGATATCCCATTTATATACGATGATTATGAATATTGGTCAAGCTATGCAAAAGTAATTGCTGAAGTAAGAATTACCAAATCACGTAATAACTTATTGAGAAAAAAAATCAGACAATTTCTAAAAAATCGTTCGACTAATTTATGGCCGAAGTGGGAAAAGGAAATAACTATGTATCATCCTACCATTACCGTCTCTGATAAAATAGCTCAGAATATACAAAAAGTTTCAAACAATAGACACATTTTTGTCGTTCCAAATTTTCCCATGAAATTTGAAATAGATGATCTACCTATCCCTACAAACCATCAACATCTTTCATGCGTATATCAAGGAAGGGATGGACACAATCTAGATTCATATCCTCATAGAGATATGACTGGTTTTATAGAGTTTTTTGGATCAAAAAACATTTGTATTTTAAGTTTTATCGGATGGAACGATGTTGATTCAAAAAATATAAAATATACTGGATTGTTATCTCGCCATGAAATGTTGAAAGAAATGACTAAACATTCTATAGGTATTATACCTTGGAAAAAACATTGGTCTCATTATTATCTCAATCCTAATAAGTATTCAGAATACGCCCATGCAGGTTTATTTGTTATGTGTACATCATCACTAGAGACAATCTCTTTTACACTAAAGGATAATTGTATAACTTTTGATAATTATGAAGATCTTATTTCGAAGTTACAATACTTTAGGGAAAATACTGATGAATTATATCAAAAAAGGATAAAAATTTATGAATTTGCAAGAAGAAATCTCTTATGGGAAAATTATGAAAAAAATATAATTGAAGCATACAAATTATGTTAAATAAAATTCCAACAAAATATTTCAAACAATACTGAAAACAAATTGTAAACAGATCTTAATTTCAATAACAGTCCAAAAAATTAGGCAATTCCAATATGAATTGAGATTCCCAATTTAAGACTGAATTTATTATTTTTGCGATAGTTGTACATCAATAAATAAAATGATTTCCAATCGGAGATACGTTTTAGATCACAATTTTTTTCTATTACATGGATAAGAACCATCAAAAATTTCCAGTCCTTGAATCTTTACCAAAAATTTACTCTCTATTATCAAAAATTTTCGTATGGTGAATACAAATTGTGTTTTACTCCCAATGCACTGCAGGCCTCTGGATATCATATCATTTACTACTACATGAATAAACTGTATGGCGTCCATATTTGCTAATTAGTGATTCTATGAATTGTTGTGCAACAAGCATATTTCTCTACTCAGATCTTTATCTAATAGATTCCAAGGATAAAATGATGTACCAGTTCTGTAGATGGCAATTCATAAAAAATAATGTTTCCAGTCCATTTGAATTACTGTTTCATCAATAATGAAAGCAGATATTCTCTTTCTTTTGTATACTTGGTCTGAGCCAAAACGCTGTACCCAGTTCCACACAGACACGTAACTTCTTTTCTTTCTCCAAATATAGTTAACGCTTTACGTGTATTTCTGCTTTGTTGCACAACTCATGATTCTCAACATATTTAGCTAACCAATTCCAGTCA
>CAZHFI010000027.1:0-17730 GCA_964531845.1 uncultured Nitrososphaeraceae archaeon | reverse complement strand
CGATACGTGCAATACCTCTTCCTACATCGCGGGTATATGCTTCAAGTACCTTCAATCCAAGGCTATCTTTACTCAATGTATGGTATCTATGACGCAATTATTCAGTTTCCCTTAATAATCTTTGGCTGTATTTATTTTATTAAATTATAAAAAAAAGATATTTTATAAAATTAATTAGTCAAATAGTACTTTATAATATAAAAATTTTAATATATATACATAATATTGTTTTTTACTATCTTGTCATATGAAAATAAGATGATTTTGTATGCTAATACAAAAGTTAAAATTAACTTAATCAATCGTTTTATTTGATAATATTTGGGTAAACGTACATTAGTAAGAAGACGAGGTCGTGGTGGAAAACAGTTTAGAGCTACCATTACTGGAAAAATTGCGCAAGCAAAGTATCCAAATTTTAAATTTGATGAACATCACATTGGAAGTATAGTAGATATTGTACATGAAAGAGGTAGAGATGCCCCATTAGCCAAAATAGTTTTTGATAATAAAACAATTTCATATGTTCCAGTACCTGACGGTACTGCTGTTAACGAAAAAATTGAGGTTGGAAAAGAAGTTAAGCCAACTCAGGGAAATATTTTGACACTTGATTCCATCCCTGATGGAACGTTAGTTTGTAATATTGAAAGAAATGTTGGTGATGGAGGAAAATTAATCAAAGCTGCAGGTTCGTCTGCAATAGTATTTTCACATACAACAGAAGGTGTTAAAATAAAATTTCCCTCCGGTAAATTTTTGACAATTAATTCAAAATGTCGTGCGATGATAGGTGTTGTTGCTGGTTCGGGAAGAAAGGAAAAGCCATTTCTAAAGGCAGGAACCCGGGCAATGTATATGAAAGCACATGGAAAATTGTACCCAACTGTAAGAGGTATAGCACAGGCTGCAGTGTATCATCCTCATGGTGGTGGCAGACATCAACATATCGGAAGACAATCTTCAGTAGGCAGAACTACTCCCCCTGGTCGAAAAGTTGGTAACATAGCACCTAGAAAGACAGGAAGAGGAAGATTAAAAACAAGACAATAATAAACGACCTTAATTTTTATTTATTTTTAATCAACATAGATAATAGTGCCTTTTGTACGTGAAGTCTATTTTCAGCCTCATTCCAAACAACAGAGGTTGGACCATCTATAATTTCAGAGGTTACCTCCTGTCCTCGTTTGGCTGGAAGACAATGCATAAAAATTACATCCTTCTTGGCAAATTTCATCAAGTCTGTATTGACTTGATATTTTGGTAAAAAAAATCGCTCACGTTCAATCTTTTCTTGTTCCATTCCAATAGACATAAAAGTATCGGTAACGACTACATCTGCATCATTTACTGCCTTAACTGGATCATTTATTACAGTAACGGTACAATTAGACTTTAAACTATTATCTTTTGCCATTTTAATTATCCAAGATCGAGGTTCGTATCCTCTTGGAGATGCAACTGTAATGTTAATGCCGGTTTTAGAACATCCCAACAACATATCATTGCAAACATTATTTCCATCCCCAATCCAAGTTAAATTAATATTTTTGAACTTTCTTTTGTGCTCTTTTATAGTTAATAGATCTGCAAGTATTTGACAAGGATGAAACAAATTAGAAAGTCCATTAATTACTGGTATCGAGGAATTTATCGCTAATTTTTCTATATCATCATGGTTATAAACTCGGGCCATCAAACAATTTATATATAAAGATAATGTTTTGGCAGTGTCATCAACTGATTCTCCACGCGATAATTGAATATCAGAGGAATTCAAAGAAATTGCAGAACCTCCCATTTGTATCATTGCTGATTCAAAGCTAACTCTTGTTCTTGTTGATGGTTTTTGGAAGATCATTCCCAAAATTTTTCCGTTTAATATTTTTGAAAATTCTTTTTTTCTTTCTTTTTTTAATTCAGAAGCCAATGATAAAATTGAGGAGATCTCCGATGCAGTAATATCCTGTAAACTTAGAATATTTTTATTGTTTAAAGAGGTCTTCAATGTCTTCGTCAGAGAGATATACTACATCACTCTTATTTTCTTTCTGATTCGTGTTTTCTTTTTCAGATGTAGAATCACTATTATCATTCTCGATTGTATTTTCGATATCGGTTGATTTTTTATTTTCAGATTCTTGGTTTTTTGTATCTTCATAATAATTTTTGGTTGTGTCATCCTTATCTTTTTTATTTTTTTTGCCAAAAAAGGAAGAAAAGAATCCTCTTTTTTTCTTTGTATTTGTTTGTTCAGCATCATTAGATAGAGTATCAATCTCTTGCTTAGAAGTGGATGTTTGTGTTCTTATGTCCAAATTGTCATTTGGTATTTTAATATCTGTATTATGTTCTATTTCCAAATCGATATTATCTTTTATATGTTCACGTGAATTCTCATCCAAGTTTGGTGATGTTGTAAGTTTAAGATTTTCGTCGATCAATTTTGGTTCTATTATTTTATTATCTTGAGTAATGACAGAAAATGATGAATTACTTGTTTCTGTTTTTGTAGATTTTGAAAAACGGTCTTGGCTTGGTTTATTTTCTATAACGGATGTTGTCCCAGAAAATAAGGAATCAATGAATTTATTCTGATCAAAATAAATGAGGTCCTCATAACCCTGTCCAGTCCCTATGAACAATATTGGTCTTGAAGTGATATATGCAATTGAGATAACGGAACCTCCTTTTGAATCCGCATCAATTTTAGTTAAAATTGCTCCATCAAAATCAGTGTATGAAAAAAATTCTTTGGCTTGGTTTATAGTATCGTTTCCTGCAAGTGAGTCGCCTACAAATATTTTTTTATCAGGTTTTACAACTTTAATTATCTTGTTAATCTCATCCATGAGATTTTTGGCAGTCTGCATTCTTCCCGCAGTATCTATTAATACTACATCTATCCGATGTTTCTTTGCATATTCAACTGCGTCTCTTGCTACTGCAGAAGGGTCTGCACCATAACGTTGTGTAATTATCTTTAGTGCAAGTCGTCTTGCATGTTCACTTAATTGTTCAATTGCACCTGCTCTATGGGTATCACTTGCTGCCAATACCACAGAAAGACCATTTTTATGTAACATATTTGCAAATTTTGCAACAGTAGTGGTCTTGCCAGTTCCATTTATGCCAAGAAAGACAATTACAAATGGGCCTTTCCTAGAATCACGTTTACTTCTTATTTCATCTAACAAATCTTTTTGCTCAAGAGAAGATTTATCCAGTATTTCAGATATTGTTGAGTGAATTCCAGATTGTATAATATCCTTTATTGAGTGTTGTTTTTCAAGGGTTAATCCAATTAAATCCTTTTTTAATTTTTTAGTTATCTCATCGATTACTTCCTGTGCAATATCACTTTCTAAAAGTGAGATTTGAAAATCAAAGATATTATTATCAATATCCTTTTCAGTAATTTCTTTATTTATTATATTTAGAAATGAATTTGAGAACGCGCTTCTTAATTTTTCAAACATCGGTATATCATTATTTTAAATAGATATTTAATGATATTTTTATTGATTATAGATTCATAGAATTTTAAAATTTTTCTAAGGTGATTTAATTCTAAATTGTTTAATTTTGTAATCAACATTTATAATTTAAATTGGATATTTTTATTCAGACCCAATTTTAAAGTATTAATTTTGGTAATATAGTATTAAAAAATAATATAACAAGATTCTTGTGGCCACATGTGTATTTTATTATCTCTATGTATCTTTAATTTAATTTAATTGCATACAAAGCTAGTGATATTATTAATGTATATTAAAGATATAAATTTACGGACAAAATAGCAAATATTGGATTTATTTTCATATTTTATTATTTCAATATTTAGAAAACCTGTTATTTAGTATAGGATAGTAATCAAAAAATTGTGAACGGTAAATATAGTTAAATAAAATTTTATATAAAAATATAGTAAGGAATTGATTTTACTTGATATTAACAAATCAATGATAAAAATTGATCAATAGGTTTGGTTTATGAATTGCCGACTGAAAATCTTGTCAATTAATGTGTGTCAGAATGTTGTAACATATCGTTTACCTGATGTTGAATTTGTTCCATCCTCATAGAAATTTGTTGTTTTTGTGATGATAATTGTCTAGATGCTAGTTCATATTCCTTAATCCTTTCTTCTATAAAATTTATACCTTCTTGCCTAGACTTTTCGACAACAACATCTGCACCTATATTTATTAGTAGTTTGTTTATTGGAGGAATCTGGGATCTAACGTATACTCCTCCGCCTATAGGTACCATGGTATCTAGAGATATCTGTTCTGAAAGATTTTGAAGAGATGCAGATGCCATACGAGCCTCTTCCATCAATCTATTTACTGCTGATTCACGAGCTGATACCTCATTAAAATATAATTCAAGAGTACGTGATTGTTGAGCTAGTTCGTTTATTTTTTGTTCTATGGCCATTCTTTGCGAATTATCATTGTTACTAGCAGGATTATTCATCATTACAATTATTTATTATGAAGTCCATTTATAACTGTGACTAGAAAACGATAGACTTTCATTCCTTGGTATGTTTCTGCAAATCTATAAAATCTAATGTATAAAATTCACACTACACTATGCTTTGGAAACCTTCAGCATGTTTAACATACTAACTTCCATGCCATATCTGTTTTCATTACTTTTCATATGATTATAAATTCTCAATAGATCCAAAGGATTTTTTAATAAATTAAATTTTCCAGAGATTTTTGTTGATACAAAATTAAAGACGAGAGAATAAATTTTAAATTGTTCAAGTATTTTTTGTTTATATAAGTTCTTATCATACATATTTTCAATAAAAATATCGGCACAAATTGTCGAAGGTATTATACCCTCTCCCAAGAGCGCGTAAACAGTACCTATTGATTCACCTACACCTATTGTCTTTTTTCCATCATCAAAAGGCATTGATTTAGATGGAGGACTAATTCTTACAGGTCTTCCATTTTTCTTTATTACTTCACATTTATATTTGGCTAAAAACTTAGATACAAAAATATTATGATTTTGTTTTGTAAAATCACCTGCTCCGATATGAGCATATCCATTACCTAATGGAAAATACCAGAAATAACCAGACATAGAGGGAAAGGCTTTTAGATAAAAATCATCAAATGGAAGATGGTCTTTATTATATTTCACCTTATATTGTACGCAAGGAATCCATAACTCATAGTCTGGTTTTGGTAAATAGTTTCTGTGAAATCCAGTTGAATCTATTATAAGATCAAAATCAGATTCAAGGTTTTCTTTCTTTGGTATTTTACCAAATTCAATTTTTGTGCCCTCTATCATATCTAGTATTAATTTTAATTTATCATAACTAACCATTCCTTTTAATTTAATATCGATATTACTATTTTTATTTAAATTTTCATTCTCCATAGAAAAATCAACCTGCATGTGTTTTCCACTGTGCAATATATAATCATCAAAATTCAAGCCACATTTTTTAGCATAAACGCCCATTACATTTTTACTTGTAGCCCATGCACAAACGGCATCGTGCTGGTTTTCTGGCAATCTCTCATATCCAATCACTTCTATATCATGATGAGTACTAAGTTGATTCATAAGATAAGCTCCAGCAACACCGATACCCACTACTGCAACTTTCATATCTGACCTTTTAGGTTGTTATGCTGAATCTTAAATAAAAAGATTAACAAGAATAATTAAATGATGATAAATAAATTTTATAGTCAATGAGGAAAAGGAATAATATGCCAGGCTCAGCTCGTGTGGGTTTGGTATTACTAGTATTAGGTGCGGTTATTGTCGGTACTGGAACCTTCACTGACAGAGAAGTATTATCTATTTATGGATTTGTCATGGTAATTATGGGATTCTCACTATATATGATTACATCTATCTATGTTAAAAAAAGAATAAAATAAAAAGTACAAAAGTATATTTTATTCGATGTATATTGCTGGTTTAAAAGGACGTGCAAATTTTGATTTGGACCTTGGATCATATTTATTTTGATCATCCTCCGAATGGACAATAAGGTCAATATTACCACCGTATTCAATTCCACTTGAGATTTCATTTAAAAGAAATTGTTTTCCGTCATTTAAAATAAACGCCTCGTCAAATTCATCTATATTTAGTTTTGAACGATTTACTCTAGAATCTACTGGTTCGGATAGCACATCTTCTATTATCTTTGTTATCAGTTTGGGATCTTTTTTGGCATCCTCCATTTTATATTCATCTATCAATTTTTTCATTATTTCACCATAATTTTTTATATTATGGATTTCCATCAGATTTATGATTTTTGCATATATTTTTTGCTTCCATTTTGAAGATATATATATGTATATTTTTTGTGGCCTGATTTTGGTTACCTTAATAATATTAATCAGATCATTATTGAATTTATATAAATAACTATCCGATTCCTCAACAAACAAATTTATTAATTCTGAATTAACTTTAGGCCAAGGACATTGTGAAATCAATTTTAAATGACCGTATTTTTCCCATAATTCTTCTGAAATAAATGGTGCGAAAGGAGAAAGCATCAATATATGTCTAGACAAATAAAATGCAATTATCTTGTTAACATTATCCTCACGATGTTTGGCCGCAATTCTCTTTTTGTACCACTGTAAATCCTTGTCAAATACATACAAAATTTTATGCAATGCATCTCTTAGTCTCAAACTTTCAATTGAATCAGTAATATCTATAATAGACTTTTGAAGTTTACTCATAATCCATCTATCTTCCATTTCGTTAAGTGGAATTTGTGAAATATCAAAATCGAAATAATCTCCATTATATCTTAAAGACCTATAAATAGTTGAATATTTGCTGGAATTTTCATATATTTCTAACATTTTTGATCTTATTCCCTTTACAGTTTCAAATGAAAAATCTGCATCCTGAAGTAATTCTGCAGATATCAATATTGCCAAGCGGAGATTGTCTGCACCGTAATTCTTTATAGCTTCTCTTAATGGAATAATATTTCCGAGTGATTTAGACATTTTTTTACCATCCATAAGAACCGAACCATTCACCACAATCTGTTTGGGCCAATATTGTTCTTCGAAAATAGCTACATGATTAAAAATGAAAAATGATAAATGATTTGGTACTAAATCACGTCCAGAATGACGAGAATCAACAGGATAAAAATACCGAAATTCCGACTTTAATTTTTCAATTAATGAAACTGATAAGGTACATTGTTTAGAAACATAATATTTATCTCCAATATCAAGAAAAATATAATCAAAAAAAGAATCAGAAATCTTTTCGTCTGATAGAACATTCCATAAATCATCTTTCCCTATTTCAGTATTAACATATTTGGAAATTATATAATATGCCATATAGATAGTAGAATCAGAAAGACTTTCAATTATCCAATCCTTATCCCATGGTAGTTTGGTTCCCAAGCCAGATTTTCTTGCACATGCTCTTTCCTTCAACCAATCTACGGTATAATTAAATTCTTGAATAATTTCGTTTGGGATAATTTTTATCTTTTCTTCTAAAAATTTATGTACTGCTTGTTTCCATTCAACGTCTCCATAGTTGATGAACCATTGATTATCTAATAATTTCACAACACAGTCAGTTCCACATCTACATTTTATTCCAGTATTTTTTAATTCATACATAATTGTAGATATTTTTTCATGAGATGTTAAAAGATCATTTTTTACTATATCTTTAACAATTTTAACTGGCTGTCCTGAATATTTTCCGGTATTGGGAAGCATTCTTCCTCCATAGAATTCAATAGAATACAGTTCTGCAGTAGCTTTCTCTAATAATGGATCCAATTGATTCTTAATATCATATGACTTTATAATCTCAAAAGCAGGAATGATTGTTTTACTTGGTTTTGATTCATTATTTTGCCTCCGTGGAAAGTTTTCTGATTCGATTATAGTAACCGGTTCTACTATTGTAATATTGTCTTCTTTTCGGGAAAGATAAAGGTCTTGTAATGCTTGATAATCATATGGTGCATGTGAAGGAACAGACATGACTATCCCTGTACCATGATCAGCTTGAACAAATGTAGCAGGATATATTGGAATTTTTTCTTTATTTATTGGATTGACTACAAGTTTATCTAACAATTCGGATCCCTTTATATTATTTAAAACAGATATTTTGTGATTCAAGTAAGATAATTTGCTAGCAGCTTCCTTGGTAACAATCCAATTTTCTGAATCATCAATAAATATGTGTAAATATTCTATGTCTGGATTTATCCACAAATTAGTTACCCCAAAAATTGTTTCTGGCCTAAGGGTCGCAGTTGGAATAATAAAATCATCCATTTTGAATTTAATTAAAATATATTCGATAAACTCAGGCTCAACATCTCCGAGGGTATCATGCTGACTTATGGGATTATTATCGTTTGGACACCATCCAACTGGATGTGAACCCTGAACTATTAATCCCTTCTTTCTAAGGGTATTAAAATGCCAAGTAACAAATTTCATAAACAATGGATCGATGGTAGTAAATTCTCGTCTCCAATCTATTGAATAACCCATTTCCTCCATTCCAAGTTTTATTTCTTTATGAAAATATGTTGCAATTTTTAAAGGGTCTGCAAAATTCTCAATAATAGTATCGCTTAATCCATAAACATTGTGGAAAGTATCTAGTAATTCTTTGTCTTGAGCAATTACTCTTTTTGACATTGCAAGAATTGGAGTTCCAGTATAATGAAATCCCATGGGAAAAAGAACTTGATAACCCTTCATACGCATATATCGAGCATGAACATCTGCTATGGTATATGTTCTACCATGTCCTATATGTTGAGGGGAATTAGGATATGGAAAGGCAACCGTTATAAAATATTTCTTTTTATCTTGGAAATTAGGATCGGAATTAAAAATTTTTTGATCCTGCCAATTTTTTCTCCATTTTTCTTCAATCTTATTCCAATCTAACATGTTGATATTGTTAGATTACGATAGTTTCAGGTCAATTAATATTTCTTTTCAAAAGGTTTTGATAAATTATAATTAGTAAACAATCACATTATTGTTTTTTCTATCAATTCTAAAGATACATCCATCAAATTATCAATTTTCTCTTTATATTGTCCACCACCTTGTCCGAACCGGTTATCACCACCTCCTGAACCACCAAGGTACTGAGAGAAAACCTTTGCTAAGGAACCTGCATGAAAACCTTTTTTTTGCGCATCATTTCCTACAAAAACGATTACACGAATACCTTTATCTTTTAATATAATTGATGTATAAATCATAGAAGAATCTTTGATAATAATATTTTCCCCCACAGAAATATGATATTCCTCATCCATTTGTTCGTCTCTTGAAATATACATTTTGACATTTTTATCATTAATGACTTTAGCCTTTGTTAGGATATATGGAATAACACTTGATGATAATTTTTTTACGATCATTTTATTTTTTTTCTTTACAAGTTCATAATCTGCAATACATTTATCAAAAGATTCGATAATTTTTTCTTTACTTGAACCTAATGACTGTACTATATGACTTATATGTTTCTCTTGCTTATTTACATATTCTAAGGCAGGGTTCCCAACTACAAAATCTAACCTAACAACACCATCCTGAATTCGTTCTGATTTTATTATTTTTATCAGACCTAATTCTCCTGTGGTATTGGTGTGGGTTCCACCGCAAGCCTCAATATCCCAACCTTCTATGTTGACTATCCTAACTTGATTTGAAGGAACAACTCCACCCTGATATATACGAAATGAGAACAATTGTTCACTTTCACCACGATCATAAAATTTTATTGAAATTGGTAAATTTTTCATTATAGTTTCATTAGCTCTCCGTTCAATATTTTGAATTTCATCTCTTGATAGCGATGAATGATGTGTAATATCAAGTCTCGCACCATTTTCATCTTTATATGCAGAATGCTGCCATACCCAAGAACCCAATACATTTCTTGCAGCTGAATTTAGGATATGAGTTCCCGTATGATGCCTAGTTATCAAATCTCGTCTAAGAGTATTGACAGTACAATTCACAATTTTATCTTCATAAATATTTTGGAGAATATTTGTATTCATTTCTTTGTCGACTGTTGCAATTTTATGAAAAATAGTATTTCTTACCTTTACTGTTTCACTAATTGGAATATTATCAATGAATCCTGTATCAGGTTCTTGTCCCCCTCCCCTAGGATAAAATGCGGTTTTGTCTAAAATAATAAACTTATTATCAATAATCTTCACAATTCTTGCGGAAAAGTTCCTAAGTAACGAATCATTGTAGAACAACATATCGGTCTTTAGATCATGACTTTCATTGTTTAATAATTTAATATATTTTTTATAGATATCCTCGTTTTGGATATTTTCTTTATTTTTTTGATTTTGGCTCAAATGTAATTCCGAAATTTTTGTATAAAAATTTTGAGGTATAGTTTCTATAACACCAACATCAAGTAACAAATCAGGAGGGATGCCATCAGATTCGTATAATTTTACTAGTTCCTTTATATCAAGTGATTTCTTTTGATTCTTTAATGAAGAGACAACTTCGATTGTGCGCACCTGTGTAGTATTATATCTATTACTCTCAATTTTTAGAATAGTAGCTACATCGTCTCGATGTACTTCTATTTCTGGATACATTGATTTTAAATGGTCGATATGTAGGTAAATAATATCTTCTAATTTGATCTTCCATTGTAATCTTTCTAAAATTGATAAAACTCTTCTTAGGAGAACTCTTAGATTGTATCCCCCACCTACATTTGACGGCAGAGAACCATCAGAAATTGCAAACAATAAAGTTCTAGAGTGGTCTACTATAGTATAGAGAGATTCATAGGGGGAAATAATTTTCTGTAGATCATCAAAACTAATTTTTAGTGAATTGGAAATAACTTTCTTTAACTTGAGTATTCCATTTTCTGGATCTTCTTCAGTGCGATAAAGGTCCTTTGATACTAGTTTAAAGTAATTAGATAATATATCATTATTTTGAACTAATCCGATCTTGTTTGAAATCGTAGATAAAACCGGTCCAAAACAGCAATCATAGCTGGTAGGAGTTCCCAGGGTTATCCAAGATAATCTTTCCAATCCAGCCCCCATATCAATAATTTTGTTTTCCATTGTAGTGTAATTATCTTCATTCCCTTCAAATTCGGTAAATACAGCATTTCCTAATTCCAAACCTCTTACGAAATATTCTAAAGAATATCCAAATGCTCCAGCCCCCATCCATACATCTTCAACAAATGTAATTTCCTCAGGTTGGATACCTAAAACATTTGTTAGCATGCCATAGTCTAATTCTACACATTTATCTTTCCAATATCCTCCCGGTTTATCAGCATTGCATGTTTGTCCAATCATACAGAAGCTAGTATAATGCCTTCCACTCAAACCTACATTTTCTATGTCATTAAATCTTAGACACATTTGTGGAACAACTAACGGATTTGAAGGAAGTTCAAAAACTATTTTATCATTCATTACCCTTTGAAAATCCACTATAGAGGCAATTGTATAATACAAATCCTCTCTCCACCTACACACAACAGGGTATCTTGATACAATAGAATGACCGTTATTACGGAAATAGGTTTCAATATTTTTCCAGGTAGTAATATAATCCATATTCTTTTTTGTTGGAGGATTACCGATGAAACTATAATTTTCATGGTCCGGACAGATGTTTTTTTCCACTATCGACCAAAAAAACTTTTGACATAAACTACACTGGTTTCTTTTAAATCCAACCTGATCGAACAAAGGAACTTTGTAGTATTTATCCGGATTTGATGAAAAAAGAGTAGTCATTTCCTTTTTTCCCAATTTTTTAATCTACCTACATTAAGGAATTCAATTTTATTAATGCTTCTACAATTTTTCTCCCATTTCAAGTGATGATAATATCATTTTAAATTTTTTTAATTATCAGATTAGAAAAGAATTAGAGATATTTAATCATCAATAAATGAAGTGATTAAAGATTATAAATTTTAAAATAATTTACAGTATATTATTGTCCTGATTTTTGGACTAAATTAAGAGAATTAAAAATTCTAGTCTATTATAAGAAAAATAACAATGAAAGAATAAAAATGGGAAAAATTATGCTTTCGCTAATGAATCTTCTATGAATTTTTGATAGGATTCCTTTGGTGCTGCACCTATTGTTCTAGCGATTTCTTTACCATTTTTAAATAAAAGTAATGAAGGTATAGACTGTATTCCATATTGAATTGCAATCTCTTGATTTTCATCAACGTTAACTTTTACCACTTTAACTTTCCCCTGTAATGTCTTTGATAATTGTTCTACTGCTGGACCAACCATTCTACATGGACCGCACCATTCTGCCCAAAAATCTACAAAAACCGGCAACTGAGACTTTATTACTTCATTCTCCCATGAACTCTTTGATACATGTAAAAGACTTGATTCTGTCATATTTTAACTATCAAAAATAAGGTATTTTAATCATGCGAATAGGGTAATTTTTAGACATTCTGAAAAATCACCATAAATAATTTTTCTATCAGATAATATAGATAGAAAAATAGTGATATCAAGGTCTTGAGTTGTTTTCATTCATGCATGAAATCCATTAAATTTAAGGAAATACTTTACTGTAAAAAGAATGAAAAGATAAATTAAATTATACTTCAAAAATAAACATCTGCATGGATAAAAATTTTAATGATAATGATGATAACAATAATTATCTTCTTAATGAGGATGAATTAGACCAATGGAGAAGAACTCATTATTCAAAAGAAATGAATCCATCATTTGAGAATTCTGTTTCTGATATAATAGTTATGGGATGGGTTTCCAGTGTGCGAGATCATGGAAATATTCAATTTATTACAATTAATGATAGATATGGAGAAATACAGATGGTAGTAAAAAAAGGAGAATGCAATCCTAATTTATATAATCAGATACAAAAGATAAAAGAACATACGTCAATAGGAGTCAAAGGAAAGATTGTATCCCAAAAGAAGTCACCAAATGGAATTGAATTAATACCAATGGAAATTAGAATTTTTTCATTGCCCAAAAAACCATCTCCATTCCTCGTTCAACAAAAAACCCAGATTGGAATAGATACCAGATTGGACCTGCGTGCATTAGATTTAAGAAGAAATCTACTTAGGAATATTTTTTTGATAAGGAATAGATTACTCCAAAGTGTAAGAGAATTTTTACTTCAAGAAGGATTCATTGAAGTAAATACTCCAAAGATGATTGCAACGGCAACTGAAGGAGGAACGGCACTATTTCCAATATTTTATTATGATAGAGAAGCATTTTTAGCTCAAAGTCCACAGATTTACAAGGAACAATTAACTATGGCGTTTGAAAATGTTTTTGAGATTGGTCCAATTTTTAGAGCAGAACCATCAAGAACTAATAGACATTTATCAGAAGCTATTTCTATAGATATAGAAAAAGCATTTGTTGATTATAATGATATAATGAAATTGGTAGAGAATATGATAATGTTTATAATTGAAAATATGAGGGAGAAAAATAAGAGAGAAATAGAATTTTTGGGAATAGATAAAATGCTTGAGAAAATTAAAGTTCCCTTTTCAAGATATACATATTCAGAGATAGTAAATACACTTAAAGATAGTCATGAAAATATAAGATGGGGAAATGACCTCTCTCCTCAACTTTTAAAAAAGAGTATTGCTGGTAATGAAAAATTCTATTTTATTACGGATTGGCCAGCTTCCATTAAACCGTTTTATGTAAAGGAAAAAATTCAGCTAGAAAATGAAGATGGTCAAGATAGAAAAATTTCCGAATCATTTGACTTGATGTTTGAATCGTTGGAATTATCTTCTGGAAGTTCCAGAATAAATCGTCGAGATATATTAGAAGAGAAAATGAAAAAAAAAGGTTTGAATCTTGATTCGTTTGATTATCATTTACGTGTATTTGATTATGGAATGCCACCACACGCGGGGTGCGGAATAGGCCTTGAACGACTTTTAATGGCTATTACAAATACAGAAAATATACGCGACACTGTTTTATATCCAAGAGATATCGACAGACTAACTCCATAAATATAAATCGTTAAATAATTTTGACGGTATACTATTAAAAAGATAAAAGAAAATAAACAGGAAATAAAGTACAACAGAATAAGAATGATATCAAAAGATAATTTACAATACATCGGTAAACTTTCAAAAATATATTTATCAGAAAAGGAATTTGAGACATATTCCATGCAGATTGAAGATATTATTAAATATCTAGATAAACTAGATGAAATTAAATTAAATGAATCAAATGATTATGCAATCCCACCTACCAAAACTATTTTGGAATTAAGAAAAGATGAGTATATTCCATTTAAGGGAAATTTTAAACAAATTGGAAAAATCGATGATGATGGATTTGTTAAGGGTCCAAAGATGACATAGATTGACTCACAAATTTCAAAATTATAATATCAAACAAATTCAAAAAGCTATTGAAAATCAGGAACTTACTTCTGAAGAATATGTTTCTCACATTATAGAAAGAATAGAAAAAAAAGAAGAGAAAATTAAGGCATTTATTACATTAGATAAAGAGAAAGCATTAGAAATTGCAAAAAATATCGATAGAAAAATTAGAAACAAAGAAAAGATAGGTATGCTTGCTGGATCTGTTATTGGAATTAAAGATAATATCAGTACACTTGACCTTAAAACAACCTGTGCATCTAAAATGTTATCAGAGTATTATCCTCCATATGATGCCACAGTGATTAAACGATTGAAAGAGAAAGACGCTATAATAATAGGTAAACTTAATATGGATGAATTCGGTATGGGTTCCACTACAGAATATAGTATAATTGGACCAACAAGAAATCCTTGGAATTTTGAATATGTTGCAGGAGGCTCATCGGGCGGTAGTGCGGCAAGTGTTGCATCAGGTGAATGTACCGCATCTTTGGGAAGTGACACAGGAGGGTCTATCAGATATCCTGCTAGTTTTTGCTCAGTTGTCGGATTGAAACCGACATATGGATTGGTTAGCAGATATGGATTAATTTCCTATGCTAATAGTCTAGAGCAAATTGGACCAATTGGAAGATCGGTATCGGATGTTTCAACAATGCTGAAAAGTATCGCAGGATATGATGAAAATGATAATACTACGATTTCTATTGCTTCTACAGACTATGAGGATTTGGATGCAAAAAAAAATGAGGAGATCGTTTCCGATTTAAATAAAAATAAAGAGAAGCATTTCAAGATAGGATTATTACAAGATCTAACAAATAAAGCCCAAACAGAAGTATCAAATTTAATATATAGGTCTATTGATTTATTAAAAGAAAATCATTTAGTATGTGATGAAACAAACATTAATTCAACAGAATATGCATTACCATCCTATTATACTATAGCATCTGCAGAAGCTAGTAGTAATCTTGCAAGATATGATAACATAAGATATGGTTTTAATTTAAATCCAGAAGGATATGAATGGAATTCATATTATTCAGATTCAAGAAGTAATTTCGGTGCCGAAGTGAAAAGAAGGATTTTTGTGGGAACGTACGTTCTTTCATCAGGATATTATGGAAAATATTACATGAAAGCCCAAAGGGCAAAATCAATGATTAAAAATGAATTAAAAAAATTATTTCAACAATATGATATTTTAGCATTACCTACGGTTCCTATATTACCCTTTAAAATTGGTGAAAAAATTGATGACCCTCTCAAGATGTATCTTACGGATATTTATACAGTGATAGCCAATTTAGCAGGAATACCTGCAATATCAATACCTGTGGGATTCAGTGGAGGTTTACCAGTGGGGATACAATTTATGGCAGATGAATTGAAAGAAAAAAATTTACTTGCAGTAGCGACCATTTTAGAGAGAATGATAGATATTAAAAAACATCCTGATATCTTTTAGGAATATGTGATAATAAAATGATGCCTAAAGTAAAAATCGGTTTAGAAATTCACTGTCAATTAACAAAATTGAAAAGTAAATTATTTTGTTCATGTATTGCAAATTATAGAAATAATGATCCTAATACGAACATTTGCCCAGTATGTTATGGACTTCCAGGATCACTTCCAATCTTAAATGAAAAAGCTATTGAATATGCATGTATGATTTCGATCGCACTGAATTGTGATAGACCACGAAAATTGAGTTTTGCCAGAAAAAATTATTTTTACCCAGATTTACCCAAAAATTTTCAAATAACTCAGTATGATTCACCCGAGTCGGAGAGTAATACATGTATTGGTAAAAGTGGAAAGATAGAATACTCGCCTGACAAAGTGGTAAGAATTAAAAGAATTCAATTAGAAGAAGATCCTGGTAGACTGGTACATGAGATAACTTCTCAAGCTGGTGCAAATTCTCTTGCATATACGCTCATAGATTATAACAGAGCAGGAGTTGCTCTAGTGGAGATTGTGACTGAGCCTGATTTTAATGATCCAAAAGATGTAAGATTATTTCTAAATAAAATAACCTCAATTTTAGAATATTTAGATGTATGTAATGTTAATTTAGAAGGTTCAGTTAGATGTGATGTAAATGTTTCCATAGGAACAGGAAAAAAAGTGGAGATTAAAAATGTTGGATCTTTTAAAGATGTAGAAAAAGCTTTATCGTATGAAATTACTAGGCAAAAAACTATGAATCTTCATGAGATCGAAATAAAAGGAGAAACTCGACATTGGGATGATAAAAGAAAAATAACAAAACAATCTAGAAGTAAGGAGGAGGAGGAAGATTATAGATATTTTCCTGAACCAGACATACCCATAATAAGGATCGGAAATGAATATATTTTAAACTTAAGCTCAAAGATGCCAGAACTTCCAGATCAAAGAAGAAACAGATTCATTTCTGATTACCGGTTATCAGAACATGTTTCAGAAGTATTAATAAATCATAAAGAGATAGCCGATCTTTTTGAAAAGGCAGTAAAGGTGTACAACTCACCCAAGTCAATTTCAAATTGGATTGTTAGTGATTTGATGGGATTTATTGATTACGAATCTTTAGAGGGAAAATCATTGACTGAAATAATAAAAATTAATGAAAAACATATTGCAGAATTAGCCAAGCTTGTAGATGAGAATAAAATCAATAGGACAGTAGCAAAAAAAATTTTGACAGAAATGATTGTTACAGGAGAAATGCCAACAAAGATAATAGATAGTTCTGAATTAACAAGGATTGATGATTCAAAAACAATCTTGGAATTTATTGAAAAGGTATTCATATCTGAAAAAAATGCCATAAATGATGCAAATAAGAATCCAAATGTAGCAAATTTTCTACTGGGTAAATTAATGCAGCTAACCAAAGGAAATGTAGATCCAAGAAAAGCACTAGAGATAATTAAGGAAAAACTAGATAAAGAATATCTAAATTAATTTTTTATTTATCTACTTTAAACAAATATTTATTTACCAATAAGAATATCAATATTTTGTTTACTTGTTTTACCATATAATTATGATCTTTATATGTAACTCAATATATGGATATTAATTTTAATAGATCTTATCCACTCCTATTTTATTTCTAAATTAAAATTAATTAGATTTTTTTCTATTTTTGATATATAATGATATATTTTAATGTAATCCACTTCAGTATTTACAAATATGAATTATCCTACATCTATCGTGTCATATATATAGTATATC
>CAZHFI010000026.1:0-17819 GCA_964531845.1 uncultured Nitrososphaeraceae archaeon | reverse complement strand
CAGAAGATTTTTTAAGACTTTCTGTTCCCATCATTCTTTGAAGTATAGATTCCTCCGTACTGTTAATTTTGGTATTTTTAGGCTTTTTTGTGTTCTTGATTTTTAATGTATCATCTTTAGTTTTTCTCTTGATTTTTGAAGACATCTACATATTTTTATTATAAGCCAGTTAATTTAAGATTTTTAATTAGAAAAATAAATGTGATTGGACTAGAGGTCATTACTAAGATAATAAATTGAAAATACAAAGCTAAATCTAATTCTGGACTTTATAACATTATTGCATGTTCTCATACAAAAAGAAATTAACTCATTCACATTACCTTCCATTTATCCTTAATTTGTAAATTGATTTGTCGTTATATAATGACTTTTAACTAGCATTCTACTCAGATGATGTAATTAATTAAATGGTTTCATTGTGTTGTCAAAAGTAATAATTCATTCAAAGACTAAAGATTTAATGAACTTCAAAAATTATATGGATCAAAAAAATTTTAACAGGTAATGTAACTTGAAATATGTTTTAATGGATGATATATTATTCTTTTAGATTAAATATTAAATAAATTGAGTTTTATTGTAAACTTCATGTACTAGAAGGAAGAGTTATTTAATTTAGTAGTATGTGAATGCTTCTATGATACTTGTTCTTTATTTAATATACTTATTGAAAATAAGTGTGTGTATTATTATGTTGATTTAATAGGATCGTTTTGAATATAATCGCTGGTGTATTTTTAATTTTTGATTCTTGATTCATTACTATATCCTTTCTTACCAATTTTCTGATATTATATTTTGTTAAACCATCTTTGTGTTTTTTAATGTTATGATATAGATATAGTGTACACGTTTTATTATATAATTACCTTTTAGTTTAGATTAAAATGTATCGGAAATCTTCTCTCTAGAAATAAGTATTGTCATTTTTATTATATAGATATGTCTAATAAAATTCCCATGTGTTTGATATGTTTACAATAAATCAAAGATAGATTTATTTATAGAAAGAATATTTTCATGCACGTTTATCGATATGGCTGACAACCATGCAAGTATTATAATTTTTTCTGGAGTTTTTGTACCTCTTATAGTTATAATATTATTTTCATTAAATATAATAGAATTAATTGATGCGATAACTATTAATGATAAATATGTTTCAATTTTATATGCAGGTTCTTTAGTGAATATCTTCGAAAAACAGATTAAAACAGCCTTTCAAAATTTAACAGAATATAATATTGTAGGTGAAGGAAAAGGTTCTGTGCAGATTTCAAATATGATCGTAGATGGATTTCGAAAGCCAGATGTATTTATAAGTGCAGATACAATCCCGATTCAAAAATTAATTAATCATAATCCCCAATTAGCCAATTGGCTTGTAAAGTTTGCGTCAGCCGAACTTGTAATTGCATATAATCCTCAAAGTAGTTTTGCTTCAGACTTATTAAAGGCAAGCCGAGGAGAGATACCATGGTATAAGGTTCTTCAGAAAGACGGATTCAAATTTGGAAGAACTGACCCCCAACTGGATCCTAAAGGATATTATACACTTATTTTTGCAAAATTAGCAAATATATACTATAATGATTCCAAAATCAAGGATCAAATTTTAGGTAAGGATGAAAATAAGCAGCAGATCTTTCCAGAAGAAATTTTAAAATCTATTCTAGATTCTGGACAAATCGATGCTACTGTTGCCTATAAACATGAAGCAATAGCAAAAGATCTTCCATATATCACTCTTCCAGATCAAATAAACCTAAGTAATCCTAACTATACAAAGTTTTATAATAAAATATCTTACATGTTAGAAACAGGAGAGACTATTCATGGAAATCCAATATTTTTTTCACTCACTATACCAAACACAGTTAAAAATATAAATGGAG
Organism: uncultured Nitrososphaeraceae archaeon; assembly: GCA_964531845.1. GTDB lineage: Archaea > Thermoproteota > Nitrososphaeria > Nitrososphaerales > Nitrososphaeraceae > QCWD01. Next base: position 15,921 of record CAZHFI010000026.1, on the reverse strand, counting down.
CACTATCTTTTGTTAAATTTTTGTTATCATCTGATGGAAAGAAAATTTTAGAACAGAATGGACTAAATCCAATAAAACCAATTTTGCAAGGAGATGTTTATGATGAACTGCAATCTCAAATTTCATCTTTTAAACAAGAATACAACTAATACGATATATTTTATAAGAATTATGCAGATGAATTATTATAGTTAACCCATCTTAAAGACAACAAAATATGTCTGGATTTAATATTTTGCTTTTCATTTTAGTAATAATTCTTGTGTTGTATATCGTCTTTCCATTCTTTGGATTAATATTTTTAATCGAACCAACAAATTTGATAAAATCATTAGAAAGAACCGAACTAGTAGATTCTGTTATTCTAAGTTTGACCACAGCGACTATTTCTACGATCCTCGTTTCTATATTTGGAATTCCACTATCGTTTGTTTTAGCTAGGTTTCACTTTAGAGCTAAATTTTTAATTCACATGGTTGTTATACTTCCATTAGTTCTTCCTCCACTTGCAAGTGGAACGATGCTTTTGAATGTATTTGGTCCATATTCATTTCTTGGGAAACTAATTCCTATAGATTTTACACAGTCAGTTCTTGGGATTGTTATAGCTCAAACTTATGTTGCCCTGCCTTTTCTTATTCTTCCTTCTCAAGCTGCCTTTGAATCTATTCCTGAAAGATATGAAACAATAGCTAGAACGCTCGGAAAAAAGAGATGGCAGGTTTTTTTTAATGTATCGCTTCCCTTAGCCAAAATAGGAATACTTGTGGGTATGCTAATGGCATGGATAAGGTCAATTGGTGAGTTGGGTGCCACAATAATGATGTCGTATAATCCACACACAGTGTCTATCCAAATATTTGAAGATAGTGCTATAGGTGGAATAAGGAATTCTGTTGCAGGAATCATCTTTGTTATTGTAATAGCGCTGGTCGCTTTAACAACATTTTTATTAATAAGAAGACATCGGGTCATAAAATTCGGATGGGGATCTTTAGATAAATGGTATTGAAAATTATTGGTATTACAAAAAACTTTGGCAAGTTTGTTTTAGGACCTCTAAACCTTACAATAAATAATGATATAATGGTTATATTAGGACCTACCGGAAGTGGAAAAACCACTCTTATAAATTTGATTGCCGGAATTACAACTCCTGACGACGGTAAAATTATTCTAAATAATATAGAGATTACCAACCTTCCCATAGAGGAAAGAAAAGTTGGATATGTTTTTCAAGACCCATCTCTATTTCCTCATTTGGATGTATACAATAACATTCTTTTTGGATTAAAAAGAAAAGAAAGAGAATCTAGCGAAAAAATTGCTTTATTAAAAAAGATTATTGAAGATCTGGACATTGATCATTTGTTAAATAGACAGATAAATGACCTTAGTGGAGGAGAAAAACAAAAAGTTTCGTTAGCAAGAATTCTTGTCTTAAATCCAAGTGTAATATTACTGGATGAACCTCTTTCTCATATTGATTTGTTAGCAAGAGACAAGCTAAGGATGGAATTAAGAAGTATATTAAAAAAACAACAAATTCCTACTATTTATGTAACACATTTTGAAGAGGATATTTATGCTTTGGCAGATTCCATAACATTTTTAGATGGAGGAAAAATAAAAGAAAGAGGAACACTTGAAGAAATACTTAATTTGCATACTACTGAATTATCATCATCATTTTATAACAAAATGATATCAGCAGTTAATTATTTGACTGGAGAAGTAGTTAATTGTAAAAATGATCTAACAGAATTTAAAGTAGGTTCTAATATTTTATATACGGTAGGCAAGTTCTTGCCAAAATCCAACATTGGTGTCATAATTAAACGTGAAGATATTCTACTTGCTAAAGAAAAAATAAAAACAAGTGCGCGTAATATGGTTTTTGGCAAAGTAGTGGATATTATAAAGATACATAACAATATGATAGATATTTATTTGAAATCCAATAATTTGAATCTCGTTTCACGAATAACTAGGTCTGCATTTGAAGACCTTGAGATTGTTATGGGCGATTATGTATATGCATTTTTTAAGGCATCTACGCCATATTTAATTAGAGAGAATGATTAAATTTTTAATCATGTCCTCATTGAAAAGTATTTGTTTATATTTATTATTAGTTTGAGATTAGAATGTAGTATATTAGTTGTTTTAAAGTAGGAGTAAAAATTTTTCCAAGATTTTCAAAGTTGTCTATTTTACCTAAAATAAAAATAAATGGATTTAAAGATATGATTTAGCTGCTCAATCCATGCATAATAGTATTTATAAAATTATGTTTATGGATAAAAAATATATAATAATTTTGACATTAACCTTGTTATTATTTTAATTTCATGTTCTGAAAAAAAATTCTACTGTCTTTGCTATAATTAATAATGATAAATCTGTTTCAAATCATTTCAATTTTGTAGTTAGTGATTTAATTGTTAAGTGCGGAAAAAACTATAAAACATATGATAAATAAAAAACAAGAAATAATCTTAGTATCATCATTTCATAACATTAACTCTGGTTCTCTGCATTTAGAATCATGTAAAAGAATTAAATATTAGGACAACCTAACAAATAATACAGCAAGTCTGGATTGCTACAAGGCATTGTCATCTTCCATCAGCATAGTGGTGGAAAGTCGTTACCATACACCCTATACATTTCCGTCAGGTTAAGAAACCTGACGGAAAATTTAATCAAAAAGTAAGAAAAGATTGATGCAAGTAACTAAATATAAACCTCATTTCATAAAATGGCAAATATTGAATTTCTATATTATTATAATTTTATAGTAACGAATAAGTTTGTTTGATAAATCATTGATTTGACTTTAAATTAATGCCGTATTTTTGCCTCCTAATTTTAAACAGAAATTATTTTTCATATCATATACAGGGATTAAAAGTGGTTCCAATTGCATGTATGTACTAAATGATAAACCTTTTTACATATGGATAATGATCTGAAACTCTCGACAGTCATTATAGTACCAGTTATTTTTTCACTAAGCTTTTTTCATATGGCGAATGTAGATGATGTTTTAGTTCATACACACTATAAGCTTCTGAATATCAAATACCGTATAAAATATGCGTGATAATATTCATATTAATAGACAGTAATCTGATAAATTACCTGTAAAAAACAGATTTCGTTGTTTTGCCTGCAAAATACTCATAAATACCTGTTGATGTTTTTTTAAATATGAAAACCAAATACCGTATAAAAAGAAGACCATTTTTACTAGCGTTCTCTATGATGTGTTTTTATGTTTATTTACATTTTTTAAATATGGGATTGATTGACTATTTTACTTCATCATTATTGATTTTTGGTGATGAAGATGGTAATAAAAAAGGATTTGGATTGCAGGAAAGGGAGCGTAAAATGGAAAGAATACAAGAAAGAGAGCATAAAGATGATGACGATTCATTTGCTATAAATAATATTTCAGAGGTAGTAATTGTAGGAACAATTTTGGTAATAATAGGAGTTAGCATTTATGCTAGTTATAAAATATATGTCATAAAGAAAAAAAGCAGTAAATCGAAGACTTCATAGACTAATTGATGATTTAATAAATATGTCCAAAGTAACAATAAAAATAATACCCTTTGCATTATCTATACTACTGCTAGTTTCTATAACACAAATTGCCTATGGCGAGAATGGAAACCATTTTGGTATGAATTACAAGACCCTTGGTTGGATAGCTATTGGGGCTGGTATGTTAGCAAACATTCCATTCATACTATACATTAAAGCAAAAAAAATATCTATTAAGGAATTGGGTGGTGGTGATAAACTTACAAGAGATTTAGTTTATGTGCATAAGCCAATACTGAATTATCATATTACATTAAATCTTGTAGGATATGTAGCAGGACTTATACATGGATATTTCCTTATCCGTGGCGTTGATTTTATTTCTATTTCATTGGTCATAGTAATGTCTGTGTTGACTTTTAGTGGCATAGTTTTAAGATTTATAAAATTCAGAGAAATAGTGATTTTTGCTAGAATTTTACATACTCAAATTATAATGTCTGGCCTGCTAGCAGTATTGATAATTTTACATGTATTGTCGGAAAGATAAAAGATAAAAATAATACTGTTCTTTTCCTTAAGATTATAGAAATATTATATAGTATAGAGCTTGAAAATATCTACGTATATTTTCTAAATTTCTTTTGTATAGAAATTAAAAAACTGAATGCATTTGCAATATTTGGAATACTTTCCTTTTTTCTGTTTTGTTGAGAAATTGAACGTATTCAAACAGTCTTTCAATATTAGCACAAGAAACTAAAACAGAAGTTAAAGAAGTTAAAGAAGAGGAAAATAAAGGATCTGTTAATTTAAGATAATATTTTCAGCTTCCAATTTAAGACTGAATTTATTATTTTTGAGATCGTTGTATTATATCAAACATACAATTATATCCAATTGTATATGTGTACTAAATTATAATCCTTTTTTACACATGGATAGAAATTATCGAAAATTTCTATTCTGTCATTGAATCTTTACCAAAGATTTACTCTTTCGATTTCCTAAATTTTCATACGATGATCACAATGGTATTTCAATCCAAGTTGCATATACCTGGATACCAATAACGTATCAAATTACCAGTGAAAAACAATTTTGTGTTCATAAATATGAGTTAATATATAAATATCTTTGGTAGTACATCATTAAATACTTTAAATTTCTATGGGATAATGTATTATTGTTGAAAATTCAAATGGTCTGTCAAAAAATTGGTAAATGAATCATCCAATGAAAATGATAGCTGATTAGTTTCTAAATAAATATTTTTGTAGTGATCAATTTTTTAATGTAAATGTAAATTTATGGTAGAAAAATATTATGTAAAATAAAAATAGAAATGTTCATGTTAGAGAGCAGATTGATATAAAGAAACTTTAATAATCTATATAACTATTTTATAATAAAAATGGACATAAAAATTATCGTTTTTGGATTTATATCTGCTTTACTTGTGATAGTATTTTATAGTTCATCCGTATTTGTATTCTCTGCAGATAATATCACAACTGATTGTTCATATACTAAGGACAAAAAAACAGCATTTTGTTCTACAAGTGACTCAGATGATGTTTGGAGATGCGACAAACAGAAAAATGATACTTGGAAGTGTGATAAATTAAAAGCAAGTAGTAATATGCCATCTACCCTTAAAGATGCACTAATTAATGCTAAAATAGGCGAAACAAAAACAGATAGTAAAAATGAAAAATTAAATGGAAAAGATTCATCTCCATTGTTTGATCCAACAAGCAAATTTCAATCTAAAGAATCTTGTGAAGCTCAAGGTTCAGAATTCAATGAGGCAAAGGGCTTGTGTGAGGGTAAACAATAGGTTTCTCATAATACAAAATCTATGCGATTTCATAACCAAATTAAAGTTTGTAAATTTCAAACACTACCTATAGACATTTATTAACTTTTTCCGTTTAAGAAATTGTGTGAAGCAATTATTATATTGATATAGATTCTTGTATTTTCTGCATATTAAAATTCCGAAACGGAAAATAAATTCATAAAAAATTTCCGTAGGAAATATTACAACAAATGGTGTATTAAATCTATGATTCAATTAAAAAGTATTGATGCATTTGAGCTAGATCGTGTTTTGGAGGAAATTACAAAAACATATGCTGCACCTACTGCGACTGTATGGTTTAAAGCTAATAATAGTAAACCCTCGCAAGAAGAATACCATAAAAAAGTTATAGAATTAATAAAAAAATTTGAAAGTATGTTGATAACCAATCTTCCACAAAATGAACAATCAGATTATTTGAAAGAATACATTTCTGAAAATATTAGATATATGATTTCAACAATTAATTCCGGAAATAACAAAGAAGTAGAACGACGATATCGATATTATGTAGATTATAATTAAGGTTGTGAAATTGAATAAACAATGACTCTAAATTTCTATAAAATAGCAATTCCTGGAATAATATCTTTATTAGTAATTGGAACAATTGGTTTTTTTCTTGCATTTAATTATTATCCAGAAAAACATGTCAATGTTAAGGTTAATGGAAATTGTTATGAGTTATTAGAAAATGCAAACGAAAAATACAAAATTCTTCAAGCTCAAGCTGAAATTAATATTAAAAAAATGCAATTAAAGATGATTGAATATGATAATGCCAGCTTGCCAATAATCTTTAGTGGATTCAAAGGATATATTGATGAATTTATCAAACGATATAATATTCATGATATAGTTTCTATTCAAAAAGTTTCTGATAATCCAAATTTTGATAAATTTATAGTGAAAGCAAAATTAGAAAAAATGGATCTTCAAAAAATAGTAAATGATTTAACATTAAGTGACTTTTATCCTACAGGTTCTGTGAAAGGAACCGTTAGTTTAGAACCAAATGAATACATTGATGACAATGAAGGAAAGATAATTTCTGCGGTATCTAAAGACTATATGCAACGTGAAACCAATAAAATAGTTGAATCAAATACGAAGGGAGTGAAATTATCTGAATGTCGATTTATTTAATAATATAATTTAATTTTTACTACTAAAGAAATATTTTTTAAAAATTATTTTTCATTTTATCCTAAAAAATCAGAGTAATTATTTTCCATTATAAATTGTTTGATAGATTAATTGAAATGGTACAAGATAAATTGACTATCAAAAAGAACAATACGTATATAATTTGTTAAAAAAATAAAAACTAATTCTTAACGATCATATTTGTAAATATTCTTGCACATCAAAATGTATAGATAGCTCTGTTGAAATTTTGTCAGAAAAGATTCCCAGCAATTCAAAATCACCTATAGAAAATTTTTTTTTGCTAAAAATAGCAATAACTCCTATTGCTCTTCCCTTATGTTTTAAAGGATAACCAGCAAAGGATTCAATTTTTTCTTTCTTTGCCCAGTCATGATATTTGATACGAGGGTCATTAACAACATCGTTGGTGATAACAGGTTTACATGCTTTGGCTATATAACCAATTTTCAATGAATTAATGTCTATTTTCGAGAATTCTCCCGTAATATTTTTATATTTTCCAGCGCTAAACTTCAAAATTAGATGTTGTTTGGTTTTATCCAATAACCAGATTCTTGCAAATGTAGCATCAAAAAATTTTACCAAGCTATCTACAATTAATTGAAGTTTATCCTGCAAATACTGCAATTTTTCAACTGATTCAAGAATTTTATAAACTAATATTTTTCTTTCTGTGAGTTGTTCATCATTAAAAAAAGAATATGGAGATAGCTTGAATGTCTTGGTTTCGTAGGAACGATAGTCTATGACAATTTTCGAAAATCTTTGTAAAAAATTGCTACTTTCAAGTTCATATTGTTCTATTGTATCAAATACAAAATGAATAATCCAATCATAATCTCCATTTATTTTTGCTGAAAAAACACAAAATGGTGCTTCCTTTGAATAATTAATTAGATTATCAATTAAATTGTTTGAATGTGAGGTATATCTGAATTTTAGTAAAATAGTACGATTTATTTTTTGTGAAACTAATTCAGGATTAAGAATTGCCGAATATCCTAATATTACATTCTTATTCTCCAATCTTTTCAATCTTTGTCTTATTGCTCGGTCTGTTATTTTGTATTCCATTTCATGAAGAATATTTGCTATTTGATATGCAGAAATTCGACCATTTTTTCCTAGTTCGTGAAGAATAACTTTATCGATTTCGTCTAACAAGTGAATCAATAGATATTCTAGCTTTTCGTATACAAATATTCCGAATTGGAAACAAGCATTCTATTCAGGTTATTAAAAAATTTTTTATCGTAATATCTTTTTATTTATTTTATAATAATGATGTGTATAATCTATGAGTGATATTTGGATAGCCTATATTTTTTTAATAAAAATAATTTTGATATTATATTATGTTCTTAGTATATGGTGATAGATTGGTTGCTCTAGTATTATTATTTATCTTTATCTTTTGATTAATGAAGCAATGTTTTTCAATAATTTTATATACTGTTTAGAATATGATATTTTCGAACTGGGTGTTAGATTAATAACGAGAATAAAATTTTGTAAATATACCAGAGTATAATAAACCAATAAAATTTGTTACCAATGGTGATTATATTTTAAATCGTTAATTATTAGATAATACGGTATGTAAATAGTTAGAATATAACAGTCTCTAAAAATCATCATAACTAATTACATTTTATAATAGATTAATGAGTTGTCAACAAAAACAATCTAGATATGTCAAACATACAGGACAGTTGCTTCGTATTTCAAAACACTGCAGAATTCCACTGTATCTGCACAGAAAGAGTAACCATCTGCATCTATACACTGTCTGGCAGCACATCATTCTGTTATAAGACAGTATGTACTAAGGAAAAAAGTTATCGTATCTTTACAGAATGGCTAGTTGAAGTACACTACCTTAACTGTTTGTAACTATCAAAAATACCATACTGCAGAACTTTGCAGGCTGTACAGTACCGCTGTAATGGAAAGAATAATTTCATCATTTATACTCCTTTTTGATAACAAGATACATATTTGCGAGATGGATGCAACAGGGTTCAAAATTATATACGCATCACATTACTATGCTGCTATGACTAAACTGAAAAGTAAATACACCAAACTATCTATTAAAGTAGATGTATTGCCTACAATACACATAGAAAGGTAAACTTAGTATTGATGATGGTTTATACAGTCAATATAACATTTTAATATATTTACAATCTACGGTAAATTGGTATCATATAAATGATTGCTTCTTTTCATTGTAAAAATTAATAAATGTGTAATATCCATGAAATTTTAGGCAAAATAATTTTTGTCAGACGATAATATTGAAAAAGAGGATAAAGAATATTTTGATGAATCCGTTCTAGACGATGGACAAATAGCATTCATGCAATGGCTAAATGCAGAGGACAAAACATCAGTCAATAATCCAATATTTTTAAAAAAATACGAGAATAATAAAAAATGCATATTACATGATAACCAAGTGGGTTTAGATGTAATGGTCACTATGGAAGAAGGTATACCAATTTGTAAATATTGTAATACTGATAACTGTGCTCATGTTGGATTTGTAATATCTACAATGCAACTTCATGATCGAAAAGAAATTTTGATTGAAAATATAGAGTTGCTAGATCTTTTTGAATAACTTCATTTTGTATATTGTTATTTGTTTCATCGGTATTATTTCATATGATGGTCAGATTGTATTTTAATTTTTTTAGAATTATTTTATTGTAATATGAATCTGATTTATATACGATATTATATTTTGACTAATAAATAGAAAAAATTTATTATTATTCATCTTTATTCTGATCTTTTGGAAATAAACGATTAGGAATTCGCCACCCTAGTTTAATCATATATGGTGAAATAAATGTTGTAATGATGGTCATTGCTCCTATCATAGGTAAAATAAATGCACTAGTCATACCTGTATCAATTCCACCCTTTGCAACGACTAATGCTAATTCTCCCCCTGAAGAAGACAATCCAAATGCTATCTTCATAGAATTCAATGAATTAAAGCCTTGTGATTTTGATGAGATAAATACAGTAAGAAATTTGGCTGAAATTGAAACTACAATCAGAATCACAGCTGGAATAATAAACATGGTTATTAATGACATATCCATTAGCGCGCCAACGGATACAAAAAAAATTGCTCCAAACATATCCCTTATGGGCGTTGTCAATACTTGAGTGACGGCATGTACTTTTGATTCTGCCACCAAAACTCCTGCAAAAAAGGCACCAGCTGCAACTGATATTCCTATTTGATAAGAAATAAATGACAATCCAAATGCTATTCCTAAAACTACCAATAGCAGAATTTCATGTTGATTGTGTTTTCCAATAAAATTAATAAATTTAGGTATAATTTTTGAACCAACTATTAAGACACCAAAGATAAATGTCAGCGTTATTCCAACAGATGTCACAATATCAATAATAGAAAAGTTGCCCGACGGTATACTGACTGATTGTAACACAGCAAGCATTGAGACAACTATAATATCTTCTATTATGACTACCCCCAAAATTACATAAGATGCTTTTTCTTTTATTAATGCCAGTTCTTCTAATACCTTCATTATGATTATCGTGCTGGTAACAGAAATTGCAAGGGCAATAAATGCCGAATCAAAGAAAGAAAATTTCAACACAAATATACTTATAGATAATCCTATTGCAAATGTTCCCAATGCTTCTGATAATGCTATTGTTAATGCCTTTCTTCCTATCTTGCGGAGTTTTTCTAGAGGAAATTCCATCCCGACAACAAACAATAGAAAAATTACTCCTAATTCTGCAAATAAATTCAAGACATCTGGATTTAATATTAGACTAAATGGAGGGGTATAAGGTCCTATTATTATTCCAGCGATAATATAGCCAATAACTAAAGGCTGCTTAAGTTTAAATGATAGAAATGCCATGGTTGATGCAATAATCATTATAACTGAAAAATCTTGAATAATTTGTCCAATTTCCACTACCATGGTAATAAATGATAATATAAAAAGAATATAAGAACTAAGTGGATTTCTTTAAATTAATATTTCAAATCTTATTTCATAGTCTCATTTTTATGATAAAAAGTATTCGCTAAATATATTAAAATCCGTAAAGTTCAAAATAATCTGTTATAAACCAAATCATTAGATCTCTTTCATAAGGAGATTTTTAAAAAATGTATTTAAGAGTATTTAAAAAATATAATGGAATGTAAACATATTATAACTCAATTTTTCATGGCTGTGGATTTGGATAATAATTTTGAAAGCTGTATTGCTGCAACATTAATAGGTTCCCACACTGGTGAAACTGGTGGTACATAACATGCATCATAATTTGCTAAATCGTCTACTGTAGCCTTTTTCAGCAAAGCAAATGCGATAAGGTCTAGTCTTTCTTTAACACCCTCTCCGCCTACAATTTGTGCTCCTAGTATCTGTCTAGTGTTTTTATCCGCAACAAGTTTTATCCAAATTCTTTTGTTATCCGGATAGTATCCAGCTCGTGTCATATCATCTATGGTATTTTCTACGGGATAAAACCCATTTTTTAGGGCTTCGTCTTTATTTAGTCCAGTCTTTCCAACAAAAAGTCTGAATATTTTTGTTATTGCACTTCCGGCTATTCCGCCAAATTTTGTGTTTCCACCTGCCGCATTTTCTCCTGCTATTCGTCCTTGTTTATTTGCTGTTGTTCCTAATGGTAAATAGGTATCTTCGTTTGTAAAATAATTATGTGCAGTAGCACAGTCACCGGCTGCATAAATATCTATAACATTAGTTCGCATATATTCATCAACCCTGATTGCATCGTGTACACCTAATTCAATACCAGCTTCTTGAGCAATTTCCGAGTTTGGTTTTATACCAACTCCAAATAAAACACAATCTGCATAAATTTTTTCTTTACTGGTTTGTATACCTTTAACTTGGATTTGAGAATTTTTATTAATTGGTTTATGTGACTTGAAAAGTATTCGTTCAACCTTTTCATCCAAGATAACTTTGATCCGGTTTTTATAAAGTTCTTGTGTTACTACCTCAGCCATATCTTTGTCCAAAATATTTGCTAAAACATGGTCTTTACTTCCTATGAATATTACTGATTTACCATTTTTGCTAAATGCTTCTACCATCTCAGATCCAATTAGTCCTGTACCCACAACAATTATGGATTTTACATTATTCAAATAATTATGAATTTTTATGCCGTCCTCGAGGTTTCGTAGAAAAAAAATTCCTTTTACTTTTTTGTATCTCTCAAGAGGCAATCCTTTTATTTTTGGTATAACTGATCTAGCACCAGTAGTTATTATAAGTGAGTCATAATGAAATATTTTTGTTCTTTTATTTTGTAAATTTTTTGTAAATACACATTTTTTGGAAGGATCTATTTTTACTGCTTTAATATTTACAAATATTTCTATATTATATTTATTTTTGAATTCTTCAATAGATCTTGCTATTAATTTATTGAAATTGTTAATTTTTCCCTCTATTACATAAGGAATTCCACATGACCCATATGCGACAAGAGATTCTTCTTGAATTATTTTGATATCTGCGTTTGAATCTATACGTCTTGCTTTTGAAGCAGCACTGGTTCCTGCAGCTACACCTCCAATGATTAAAATTTTTCTTTTGAAATTGAGATTCATATTATTTTTTTGTAGATTTAACAATTATTTTTTTGCATGCAAGTGAAGGTTAAGAGATAATTCATAATCTGGAAGCACTTAAATTATTTTGGTAATATTAAATCTACATGGCACAAGGAAAATATTTTAATAGACTTGTTATGGCATTGGATAATCCGTATATCGGATATGTTGCAAGGGAAGCAGATAACGTAATTGTTGTATTTGGAGAAAAAAATAAAAGATATGATATTCCAAAAGAAAAGATTCAAACTGTCAGTAGAAATGTCCTAATCGGTATGAAATTTGCCGAAATTGAATCAAATTATTCTGTAAACAGAGATGTAGAATTGCCGCCTACTGCGGAACAGTCTGACCCATGGACTGGATCAGGAAAGATCGATTTGGCCACCTATGAAAAAGAATTTCCAAAGTCATTATTTAACAAAGGAGTTAGGGCAAAGAACGAAGACCATGTCGGACATGTAATGAAAGAAACTGATGATAAAATAGTAGTGTTTGGACACTATGATTACAGATACGATATTCCAAAATCCAAAATAATTGCAGTTGGAAGAAATGTAATACTTGATATGGATTTTCCAGAAATATTTTCGTATTTGGTTGACAAGGATGTACCATTACCAGAATAATCTTTTTATTTTTGTATATAGTGTTATAACATAACTTCAAATTTTTTATAATGTAAATTTCTGTATATTTATATTCCAAAATATTTTTTTATTAACATTGTCCTAATAAAAAAGAACCAATGAAATTACATTTACTATTTTCAAATTATTTCGGATTGCAAAAAATATTACATTATGTATAAAATACAGGATTTAATGAATTAACAAAAGAAAAAAGAATGTAGGTAGTCTAGTTTACATTGTTTTGAATCCGAATTCATCAATCATTTGATTTTTTGGTTTTTGATAGTTTATAGAAACAATTTCTACTAATATTTTGAATGTATTATCTTTTTTGAGAAAACCTGCGTTGAGATGATATGTGCCTGTACTGCTAAAATCAGGGCCATAAGAAATTGTTTGGTTTCCTCCAAATATCAATTCAATGGGTAGACTTTCACCTATTGTATTATATATTTTTGAAAATAACATTGTATTATTTTCATTTACCATAGTAATGTTATATGTAATTGGCGTAATCCTGTCTAATTGTACTGTAATTGGTTCGATGTTGATTAGTGATCTAGGATATTTATTTACGTCCCAAGAAACCCCTCCTCCATATGATATTTTAAAATAATGACCATGTTCAAACGCTGAGCTTGTAGAAACTATTCCAACTCTCCAAGGATGAATTTCACAGTGATATACAAAATCGCCATCTTTTGTGAATGTATATTGAAAGAATGAATTAGCTGTAGATGGCATTATTCCCGAATTGAACATTTTTCCTGAATCTGCAGCACCTATTGTACCACTAGTAACTGTATGTGGTTGCTCAAAGTCATTGTTAAACCATGCAATAGTAGTTCCAGTTGGAATAGCAATATGTGGTGGATAATAATGATAGAAACTATCCTTTTGAGAAGCACCAGGAACAACACTTACTGCATATTTTGCTTCAATGTTTTGAAGTGTGCTCATTCCTGTGCTCAATGCTTGGCCAAAGGCATTGTTGTATGTCGTTAAAAAAATTGCCGTACCAGCTATCAACAAAAATGCTATCTTCAAGTTATTTTGCATCAAAAGTAATGAAATTAACCTTGCTATAATTATTACGTATTCAGAGTATTGCACTGAAGTTAATAAAGTCAAAATAACAATGGTAGGATTTTTTAAACTCTTTCAAACAAATTTCATTATACTGTGGACCGTCTTTATACAATATAACGATCCAATTAAGACTATGAAACTAGTATTTAAAATTGGAGTCAATTGTTTTAAAAAGGAAATTGTATTTTAATAAATTTCTTTATGCATTTTTCTATGATTAGGATTTGTACAATAAAAGTTCATCATGCTAGAAAGCATGTATTTTAATTAATATTTATTTGGAAATATTAGTTATTGACCAAATTTGAAATTCTATTTAAGAAAAAAAGAAATTCTTAACTTTTAGAAAATGTACATATTAACAATGTACTTTTTTGTATCATCTTCATAAAATATTCTGTATTTAAAACTTAATAATATTGAATATATGCACGTAGATAGTAACAAAATGTATTTTTACTTAAATACAAAGTAATCTGTTTATTGCATGAAACAGTTCTTTGTCTTATATTTTGTAATGTACTATCCCATAAAATCTATTACACTCCTACTCTACAAAAGTAAGGAGTGTTGTTACACTAGATGCAATGTGAACACAATCTGGTAAAAATAAGACGATATGTATTTTTCAGACGCAAATTAGATGGGTGGTTGAAGGTAACAGAGATCTGCAGACCAATTAACATTTCTAGAACTACCTTCTCCAGATAGTAGCAAAGATATCAAAATTTAGTTGATAAAAATGATAACTGAAAGCAGTATTTTCATAATTATCAAACTAATGTAGCATGAATTTAGGAATTAATTTTTATAAACAACGTTCCAAGATAAATATTGCATATGTTTCAGAAATAGACAGATGAAAGAAAAAGCATAATTGTTATTGACTTTCAAATGCGATGTTTAAATACAGAAAAACATTTGGTAGATAAGTAGATAAATAAAAAGTTTAGTATGGAATATAAAGTAGGTAAAATAATTTTTTTATGTTTTTTTCCAAAAATTTATCATTATATTTGCATTATATAATTTTGATTTGTACAACTTTTGTTGTCTTTAGTTTTATTCACATATTTGATAATATTTCAGCTGTATCTGATTTTAATTTTGCTGTTGTCGGAGACTGGGGATGTAGTTCTTATACTAAAGATACTGCAAATAGTATCGATGCAAAAAAACCTGAATTAGTTTTAGGGCTTGGAGATTATTCTGCTCAATCTACACAATATTGTTGGCTTAAAATTGTTAAAAATATAGATAACAATATGAAAATAGCGTTAGGAAATCATGAAACATCAAAAGATGGAAAATCAATATATATGAAAAAATTTGGTTTAACCGAGCCTTACTATTCATTTGATTATCAAAATATCCATTTTTTGATAATGGATAGTGAAATGGCATATTATAAGAAATCTTCACAATATAAATTTGTAAATAATGATTTAACGATCGCATCTATCAATAAAAAAATCGATTGGACCATCGTAATAATACATAGGCCCTTTTACACTTCCTTAAATGCATGCTCTGAACTAACATGCCAAGGAGATGCCAAACTTCGTGATGTATACCATCCTTTATTTGATAAATATAACGTAGATCTTGTTTTGGAGGGACATATACATAACTATCAAAGATCATTACCAATAAAATACAATCCAAAAAATCCATCACATCCTATTATTACTTCAAATAATCCAAACAACTATAACAATCCAGATGGTCAAATTTATATCATAGTTGGTACCGGAGGACAAAACATTCACCAATTAGAAGGAAAAAAACCATTTATTGCCAAACAGCAAGATAAAATTTTTGGGTATCTTAATATTGATATTTCAGGTAATGGAAAGGAGTTAACCGGTACATTTTTTGGAAATAATAACAAATTTTTAGATACGTTTTATATATCAAAGATTTCTGGTAATAATTGAACGTAAGAATAAAAC
>CAZHFI010000025.1:0-18747 GCA_964531845.1 uncultured Nitrososphaeraceae archaeon | reverse complement strand
TCTATAACAAAGGATCGCAAGTTGACCTCGTCTTTGGACTAGGTGATTATTCATATCAATCTTCGGCTACTTGTTTCATTAATGAGATGAAAGAATCTGGAAATAATATTTTCCCCAAAATGGATGGAACATCTCTAACTGGGAACGTTGGTTCTATGGCTTTAGGAAATCATGAATATGATTCTTCAAGTTTGGCAGGTACATACGCTTCAAACTTCCATTTTCCTAGTTCAGGGGTTTATTCATATAATGTGGGAACAAGTCCAAATTTGATTCATTTTCTGGTAATGAACACGGAAACGAGTTTTAGTACAAGTTCGTCACAGTACACTTTTGCGCGTAATGACCTTCAAACAGCTTCTGGGAATCCAGATGTAAAGTGGATAATCGTAGCATTTCACAAACCACTATATTCTTCACCCAATGAATGTAGTTCCTCTACATGTTCAGGATATCCAAGTTTTAGAAGTATCTATCATCCTTTATTTGATCTATACAAGGTAGATTTAGTTTTAGATGGACATACTCATGATTATCAGAGAAGCTATCCAATAAAATATGGCGGTTCCTCTAGTGCAAGTCCTGTAAAAACAAGTACCAATGCAAACACATACAATGACCCAGAAGGCATCATCCATGCAATAGTTGGAACTGGAGGAGTTAACTTTCATGACCTTACCAGCAAAAGTTCATTTGTATCCTATCAACAAGATAGTCGATTTGGGTTCTTACAGGTAGACATCACCAAAAATGGTGATACTCAGACTTTGACAGGCAGATTTTATGGAAACGGTCTTTCTACTCCAATGGACACTTTTACAATAACCAAAGGTACTCAGACACCCCCACCACCATCAGGTTCCTATAACTACGCTCCTTCGTTTGTATTGGATGGAAATGATAAGGTAGATATAACAAGCTCTCCATCTATACAGGCAACTTCATCTTTTACAATTGGTTCATGGTTTAAAACCTCTTCTGATTTTGCAAGTGATGCATATATATTAAGTAAAGGTGGATTTGATCCGTCAGAAAGTTCAGGACAAAATCAAAATTATGCATTATTGATGGATTCAAACGAGAAACTAAAATTCTCCTTTGAGAGTTCGAGTGGATCTGATACATCAGTTGTATCACCTCTATCCTATAATGACGGAAACTGGCATTATGCAGCGGGAGTCTTCGATGACCCAAACAATGCAATTAGGTTATATATTGATGGAGCCCAGGTCGCTAGTGCTTCAACATCAAATACACCAGATGGAAGTGGAGCTCAACCATTAACGGTAGGAGCTAACTCAAATCAAAATTCAAATTTCTTTATTGGAGAGATAGATGAAGTAAGATTATGGAATGGAAAAGCATTATCTGCAACACAAATATCCACCGCTTTTACCACTGGCGAATATCCAATTGGCGAATCAATAAGAATGGCATTTAATCCTGTAACTCCAAATAACTACAAATTCGACCCATTTGGAACTTTTACTGGAAGTAATTCTATAACTGCAACAAGTACATCCTCACTACAAATACCATCATCATTTACAGTAGAAATCTGGTTTAAGACAAGTAAAGACTACAGTACTGAAGGATTTATTGTAACTAAAGGCGGTATGGGAAGTGATTCATCTGGAAATAACAATAACTATGGAATTTGGATGACTTCATCGGAAAATGTAAGAGCTGGATTTGAAACATCATCTGGAACAGACAATTATGTAACTTCACCATTGACATATAGTGATAATAAATGGCATCAAGCAACATTGGTATTTGATGACCCTGGAAATAAACTGACACTCTATATAGATGGAGGACAAGTTGCTACACTTTCGACATCAAGTATTCCTGAATCAACAGGTACCAAACCATTGAGAATTGGTGGCAATTCCTTAGATGCAAATAAATTCTTTACAGGAAACATCGACGAAACAAGAATCTGGAAGGGAGTTGCATTATCATCACAACAAGTACTTGATGCATATAACAATGGCATTCATGCCTCTGGAACAAGTATCGTGGCCGAATATGCTTTTGACCTAGCAAGTGGTCTATCTGTTTCAAAATCTAGTTATGTTTCTCCTTCAAGTTACGAGAAATACTATAAAGATGAAAAACCATTAATGTTTGGCAAAAAAGATAACTTCATACACACCAATAATCAAAGCCTCCATACAGCTACGAACAACGACGGTATCCCAATGATAATACCGTTCAAATAAATCCATTTTATTTTTTTTTAACTAACATATTGATTTTAAATTTAAAGATATGATTATTTTAGCTGAATTCCGCTAGTTTATTATTGACTTTTTCTATTTTTCTCACATCAGAATTTATGAAAGCCAAGTAAATCTATTTATCTTTAATAAATACTGCAACAGTTCCCTGACGTTTTGCAACTAAATTTGCTTTTTTGGGTTAATAAAAATTTGAGAAAAAAATGTCTATTCATAATTACCGAAACTTTCACTAAGCTGTCTTGGTAACATAAATATTTATGGATAATCACCAAACCCAGAGTCATATGATAATTTTATTTAAAATAGGGAACACAAAGATACTACCGAGAAATTTTAACTTGTAATTAAAGACCTTATGGAAAATATCATGCTTATCTGAATTTTGATATATAGTAGTAAAAAACTGTTTTTTGTTATTAAAACACCCTGCTTGCCAATCTATCTACATAATACGGGAATCGTTACATTTTCTATTAAAAATCTTTATTAAGTCTTAAATAAAATGAAAGTTGCGAGTCGTTAAATATTTGAAACTTATAAACAGCGTTGCTATTAGTTCGTTCACTACAAAAGTTTTAAGATTTTTATCAGTAGGTGCTATGGGTTTTTTTGTAAACTATTTTATATCATATTCTCTCGTTCATGGACCAATATCTCAAATCTGGTATCTTTATGCTACCTTTATTGGAATATCGGTTTCTACAACTACAAATTTTTTATTAAATAAGGTTTTCACTTTTAAGGATCGAAATTTCGAAAAAAAACATACGCTGAAACAATACGGTTTTTATGTTTTATTCACATTGCTTGGTGCTTTAATTCAGATTTTGACAATTTGGATATCGGTAGAAATTGGATATTTATATTCCCATGCTCTTATTGTGGGTGTTATTTTAGGGTCCTTTTCTAATTTTCTATTAAACAAAAAATGGACATTCCAGGAAAAAATATGGTATTAAAGTGAATTAATAAAACCTTTTTGGGAAATAAAAATATATAACATCATAATTATATGATTTGATTAAAAATCTCAATAAAAATTAGTTTATTTATTTAGCAAGATAAACAAGATAAATTTTTAAAATTAGAAAATCATCTCCTATTCGATTTAATAATCACATTTTTGTAAAAATTTCTCAATTATATCTAATGTAGTATTTTTTAAATAATTTTTGTTCTCTAAATGTTTTTCAGTAAGAATACCACAAGAAAATAAATTTATAATCGCAAATCCTGTTATCAATTTGTTAAATTTCCACAACCTAAATAAATTTTGATAAGACTTATCCATAAAAAAAGAAACCAGTAATTCATTTTCATGTTTTGTATTTTTAGGTGATTTGGATTCTATTTCCATTGATATATATTTAAAATCCTTTTCCGGAACTTGAAAATTTGTATTGTCAATTGCAATCTCATAAAGTAATTCAGAATCTTTAAATAAATTAATTAATTGTCTATTCGTGTTTCTTTTTTGTATGATTTTAAAACCTAATGTGTCTAAAATTGAACTTGGTTCACTATTAACACTTAAATTTAATTCTTTGAAAAGATTGAAATCAAATTTAAATCCATTTTGATTTAAGAAAATAATTATTGTTCTTAGGAAGTCCTCTGAAAAATAATCTTCCATCTCTAGTCTTTCTGAAAACAATCCGTTTTCATTTTGTGTTTTTTTTAGTGTAATTTTAGGTCTTTTGTCATCAAAAATTCTTAAACGCAATGCAATTTTTTTTTTGCTCAAACCCAACTCGGAATTGTCATAATAAAAATCAGTAAACGGTTGATTCGTCAGTTCCCTGGGCAGAAATTTATTTTTTTCACCAATTTTCATTATAATCTTTGTTAATTCGTCAATTCTATTTGAATTGACAATAAAAGAAACCTCTGTTTCTATATTCTCCAAACTACATAAAATTAAATTTGACACTTTATTATTTTTTTGACTATTTGAGATTTCTAAATGAATGAGAAATAGCTTTGGGAAGTAATCAGACTTTGCAAAATATCTTGTTATGTTTTATCCAAAAATTTTCTTGTTTCAATTTCTCTATTCTTAAAAATCTCTTTTAATTTTCCGATTGCATAATTATATGCTATTTTATCAATCCACGATAATGAAAGTTGAAATTCTATTTCGTCTACAATTTTGGTGGCCGTACTATCTTTTTTTACAAATTTATGAATATGTTTCCATTTTTTGAAGGGTCCATTGATCATTTCATCTGTATATTCATATTTTAAACTGTCAAACGAAGTTATCTTAGAATGCCACGTACTTTTATAAAAAGGAAAAATCCTTCCTCTCAGATACACCTCTTGGTCTTTTTCTATCTTGTTTCCACTAGTTTTAATTATCTCAATTTGAGTCTTTTTTGGTGTTATTAATTTTAAATGGTTTATATCAGTATAAAAATTCCAGACCCTTTCAATCTCAACTTCTACGGTAAAGTCGTTGTAGAATAAAATCAATATTATTAACCTTTTTTATTTTGATACTTATTGATGTATTAATTGAATTAGGCATAATCTTTTATTTTTTTCACAATGTTTTGAGTAAATTCAACTGTAGTGAGGTTTCCACCAATATCTATGGTTTTTTTATTTTCTTGCAACATATTTATTATAATACGTTCTAATTTTTTAGATTCCTCTAATATTTTATTGTCATTATTTTTTGAATGAATCCATTCCATCATCATTTTTGCAGAAAGTATTATTGATGAAGGGTTGGCAACATTTTTTCCGGCAATATCAAATGCAGCACCATGTACTGGCTCAAACAACGCAAAATTTTCGCCAATATTAGCAGTAGGGCCCATACCAAGCCCTCCCACCACCTGAGCTGCTTCATCCGAAAGTATATCACCAAAAAGATTTGTAGTAACTATTACATCGAATTCTTGTGGGTTTCTTATAAGATTCATGGCACACGCATCAACATAAGAATCATTGAAAAAGACATCCGGATATCTCTGTGATACAATTTTGCATGAATTTACAAACATCCTATCACTTTTTCGAAGCACATTAGCCTTATGAACTGCAGTTACCCTCTTGTTACTTTTGTTTCTGAATTCAGACATTTTAAACGCATAGTCGGCAATACGATCAGCTGCCCTTTTAGTGGCAAGTCTAAGAGCTATAATAGTCTCTTCGTCAACATTAAATTCCCAACCGATATAAACATCTTCAGTATTTTCTCTTACGATTACTAAATCCACATCATCGTACAGTCCTTGTATGTTGGGATATGATTTCGCAGGTCGGATATTTGCATAAAGGTCAAACATACGTCGTAGCACTATTATTACATCTGCAGCATGTTCTCCAACGGGACTTTTAAGACATGCGTCACTGCTCTTTATACTATCCACCGTAAAGTCTGGCAGCGCTTTTCCGTACTTTGCTAGTGCATTATCCCCCGCACTAACTGGTATTATGTCAAATTTTGTTTCTGTTGTGTCAGAAACAGCTTCTAGTACTTTTTTTGCACTAGACGCCAATTCCGGACCGATCCCGTCTCCTTCTATAAGCGAAATTTTATATCTACTCATTTTTAACACATTTCAAAAAATTTTTTATTTCACAAATCTTTCAGTAACTTTTCCAGATTCATTATTGTTTTGATCTTAAGATTTCTCGCAACATTACTTTATTTATTGCATCAATCATGGCTTGAACAGAAGCCACCACTACATCCTGACCTGATTTTCTAGCTGATACTATATTTCCATGTTTATCCTCAACCTTGACTGATACTTCAGCCAATGCATCGGACCCACCTGTAATTGATTCCAGTTTGTATTCTCTTATCTTGATGTTTGCCATATCCTTTGCAATCTTTTGAATTGCCTTTAATGCAGAATCCACCGGACCGACACCGGTTTCAGATGCAATAAACTCCTTATCTCTAGTATTTAATCTGATTACTGCTGTAGGTATTATATTCATGCCTGTAAGACAATGAAAATCAATAAGTTTGAATGATTCAACAAAATCAGCGTTTCCAATTATTTTTCCTGCAATAGATAATAAATCAGCAGTTGTGATATGTGTTCCTTTATCAGCCATGTTTTTTTGATCCTCTACTATTTGTTGTAATTGTTCGTCTGTTGGATCTATTCCAAAATCTTCTAGCATAGACCTTATTCCATGAGTTCCTGCATGTTTTCCTGCTTGGAGCCATCTTTTTCTTCCGACAAGTTCTGGACTGATTGGCTCATACGTTAGAGGATTATTGATAATACCATGTGTATGGATTCCCGATTCATGACCAAATGCATTTTCTCCAATTATTGCTTTATTTGGTTGAACTATTATTCCCATTGCGTTTGATACAAATTTTGATGTTTCATATAGTAATTCTGACCTGATGTTTGTTTTTTTATTATACAGACAATGAAGTGCCATAACAAATTCTTCCAATGATGCATTACCTGCTCTTTCACCAAGGCCATTAATAGTTACATGCGCACACTGAGCTCCCGCACCGACACCTGCCAATGAATTAGCAACAGCAAGACCAAAATCGTCATGGCAATGCATAGATATTGGGATCTTTCCTTCGGTGACTAGCATTACATCCTCAACAAGTTTTTTGATATATTGCGGGGTAGAATAACCCACTGTATCTGGAATATCGATTCTATCAGCACCTGCGTCAATAGCTGCTTTGAAAACTTTCAAGAGAAATTCTCTATCAGACCTAGTTGCATCCTCTGCTGAAAATTCTACCTTCATACCATGTTTTTTTGCATAATCTACAGCCCATATGGCGCGTTCCAGCACCTGTTCTTTTGTCATCTTCAATTTGTATTGCATATGGATATCAGAAGTTGCAATAAAAGTATGAATATATTTTAGGTCACATATTATGGCAGTATCTATGTCTTTCTGAACCGACCTTGCCAGGCCACAAATATCTGCATTCAAACCTTGTCTAACAATAGACTTTATGGCCGTGACTTCTCCATGCGATACAATTGGAAAGCCGGCTTCTATTGCATCAACACCTAGTTCATCAAGTTTGATGGCTATATCGATTTTTTGGTTTGACGATACAGATACTCCTGGAGTTTGTTCTCCATCTCTTAAAGTAGTATCAAAGATCCTAACTGGAGTCGATTGGGATTCAGTTAAATTATTTTGACTCATATTCTCACATTCATTCTCCTCTTGGTAATGCGGTTATACCTGTTCTTGCCATTTGAATTATTCCGTATGTATTAACAAGATTACCAAATGCATCTATCTTGTCTGGAGTCCCAGTTATCTCTACAGTCATTGAATCCTTACTGATATCCAATATATTAGCACGAAAAATAGTACTAAAATGAGATATTTCCATACGAGATGTGGGATTGTCTGCTTTTATTTTTACAAGAGCAATTTCTCTATATACAGTTTTATTTAAATCAAGAATATTTACTTCTATCACATCAATTATTTTTCGCAATTGTTTTACTAATTGGTCTAGTGTTCTATAATCAGTTTTGGTAGCAATTGTCATTCTTGAAATATCCTGTTGTTCTGTCAATCCTACTGTTATACTCTCAATGTTAAAATTTCGTGATCGAAACAGATTAGTTACTCTGAAAAGAACTCCAGGTTTATTTTCTACAAGCACAGCTAAAATATTCAAAGGCATATTGTTATCATTATTTTGATTTTCAGAATTTGTCATATTTTAGCCTCCCACTATCATATCTTTTAATCCAGTTCCTGGGGCTACAAATGGATAAACATCTTCTTCTGGGTCAATGGGGATATCAATAACTGTTGTCTTATCAGATTTTACAGCCTCTTTTATCGCTTTGTCTAATTCTGCCATTGATTGAACGCTTACACCGTTGGCTCCATATGACTCTGCCAGTTTTACATAATCAGGACACTTATGTTGATGAACTCCCATATACCTACGATTATAGAATGTTCTTTGCCATTGTGCAACCATTCCAAGCATATAATTATTTAATAGAAATACAATTACAGGTAAATCCTCCAAGACCGACACTGCCAATGAATTTTCTGTCATGCTGAATGAACCGTCACCTGCAATATCTACAACAGGCACAGAAGGTCTAGCCGCTTTTGCACCAATGGATGCAGGAAATCCAAAACCCATAGTACCCAATCCTGTAGAGCTGAAAAATGTTCCTGGTGAAATTACATCAAAGTGCAGTGATGTCCACATTTGACATTGGCCTACTTCTGTGGTAACTATTGCTTCTGATGGAAGCAATTCACGAAGTTTTTTTATGGATTTTTTGGCAGTTATTTCTCTAGAATAATCCTTCATCGTTTCACTGTAATATTCAATTAATTCATTTCTTCTTTTTAACCATCTATTTTCATTTATATTATTTGTAACCAAATCCTTTTTGATGCTAGAAGATAGCATCTTAATAAGTGTCTTCATAGAGGATTTTACATCACCTACTATAGCTACATCTACCGATTTGTTCTTTCCAATCTCTGCTGGATCGATATCCATATGAATTATGTACATTCCTTTTCCGAATTCATCAAATCTTCCAACAGACCTGTCTGAAAATCTGGCCCCAATTGCTAAAATGCAATCAGCTTCCAAAACAATCTTGTTTGCTTCAGGATGGCCATGCATTCCAATTGGTCCCATGGCCAAATTATGATTTTCTGGAAAAGATCCTTTTCCTTTAAACGTAGTTACGACAGGTGCAGATAATAATTCTGCTAACGTTTGCAATTCATGAAAAGCACCAGAAAGTATAACTCCACCACCAGCCATGATCAGCGGCTTTTCTGATTTCAAAATTAGTTCTACGGCCTTTCCTATTTGAGATAAATCAGCATCAACTACTGGCGAATAACCACGAACTTTGATAAGGTCGGGAAATGAGATATCTGCTTTTGCCTGCTGAACATCCTTAGGAATATCAAGTAGAACGGGACTTGGCCTTCCACTCTCAGCAATGTAGAATGATTTTTTTACCATAGAAGGGATTTCATCAGGTGTTCTTGGTTGGAATGAATACTTGGTACAAGGATTTGCAACCCCGATGATATCTGTTTCTTGAAATGCATCCTTTCCTATCATCTCAAGAGGAACCTGGCCAGTTATTGCAACCATTGGCGAAGAATCAGCATAGGCTGTTGCTATTCCTGTAATCAAATTTGTAGCTCCAGGACCAGATGTAGCAAGACAAACTCCTGCTTTTCTCTTTATTCTAGCATATCCATCTGCCATATGTGCTGCACTCTGTTCATGTCTTACTAGAATATGTCTAAAATTTGCATCAACTAGGGCGTCATAAATGGGCAAATTTGCTCCACCAGGGAGTCCAAAAACTACGTCTACACCTTCTTTTTCCAAAGCTGTTATTAATGCTTTAGCTCCAGTCATCTCTACCATTTTATTTCATCCTCTCCCCACACAATTTGAATGCTAAAAACTGATATATTAATACAATTAAATTTTATTGTCTCGTTCCTGAATATACAATTAAATTTTTTTCGAGTTTAAAAAAATAAAAATAATACAGTTTAAAATATTTTTTGAAAGTAACTGTAGGATTATAAAAAATTCTAGTTATCTTCTTTTTGTGTTCTTTGTCTTTTTTACTGTCTGTGCGATTACTTCTCTTTCGATCTTTTTTTCTCTTTCAAATAAATCCATTGCTTCTTTGACTGTAAAGTTCTCATGAACTATTGCCTTTACTGTTTTTATCATTGAAACTGGAAATTCTGATTGCCAAATATTGCGTCCCATGTCAACACCACAAGCACCATCTCTTAACGCATTAAATGTTAGTTCGAAAACCTCTTTTTCCGTGGGAAGCTTCTTACCACCTGCTATGATCACTGGAACAGGACATCCTTCTACAACCTTTTCAAAATTTGTACAATGATAGGTTTTGATTATATGAGCCCCAAGTTCTGCAGCAATCCGGCAGGCAAGACCTAGGTACCTTGCATCACGTACCATTTCTTTTCCAACTGCAGTAACTGCCAATATGGGCATACCATATTTTTCTCCCTCATCAACCAATCTTGCAAGATTGGTAAGAGTCTGGTGTTCGTATTTACTTCCAACAAAAACAGAGAGGGCCAAACAGGACGCATTTAATTTAATTGCATCCTCCATGGATACTGTAATGGTTTCCTTAGAAAGGTCCTCTCCTACTATACTTGTAGCCCCTGATACTCTTAAAACCATTGGGATATCCGTACTTGGATTGACAGATGTTCTCAAAATTCCCCTGGTTAGCATTAGAGAATCTGCATATTGCAATAATGGGCGTATGGTTTTTTCTGCAACCTCGAGTTTTTCTGTTGGTCCAAGAAAGTAACCATGGTCAACTGCAAGCATCACACATCTTCCATCATGTGGTTTTATGATTTTGGATAATCTATTTTTCATTCCCCAATCCATTAAAATCGCCTTTATTATTACAGATTGGTAACATCATATTATTTATCTGTATTCTATCATTTACAAATCAACCTACCTTGCTTTCGATCTTAAAAGATAAATACACTTCCATCATTCTAATGCAATTATGCCTATAGACCCCGTTTGCGGTATAGAATTGGATGAAGAATTGGCTACTGTTCATAAATACAATGGAGAAAATTACTTTTTTTGCTGTGAAGGATGTAAAAGAATCTTTATTAAAAAACCTGAAAAGTACACAAAGTAGATATAAAAAGTTAGCAAATTGTAAGGCAGGAGTATTTTATCGCCTTTTCCTACCATTAAACAGCATTAATAATAAAATTCGTGTAAAAGGATCACATAAACTTTAAAGTCTTCTTTAATTTCTACAAATTCAATTCTAATGAATTCAAACCAAATAAAATCCATTAAAATAGACGGGTTAGGAAAAGTATCAGTATCTAACTATACTATACCGGAGTTAGGTACAGGGGATATATTAGTAAGAATGATGGCCTGTGGAATATGCGGGTCTGACCTTGAGAAAATATTTGGTAGTTATGGAATGATATCTGGCAGATTAGGCCATGAACCATCAGGAATTATAAAGGAAGTTGGAAAATCAGTTACAGATTTTGTTCCCGGGGATAGAGTTTTTGTTCACCATCATGTTCCATGTTATTTTTGTCACTATTGCCGTCATCAGGATTTTACTATGTGCGATATGTATCAAAAAAGCAATCTCGAACCATGCGGATTATCGGAGGAGTTTGTGGTTCCGCAGTGGAATGTATCAAGAGGTGGAATTTTAAAAATCCCTGATTCCATGACTTTTGAAGAGGCATCGATGATCGAACCCCTTGCCTGCTGCTTGAGAGGATTAAACAAAATGAATTTGCAAAACGGAGATAACGCTGCCATAATTGGAGCAGGGCCTGCTGGTTTAATGTTTGCAAGTCTATTAAAATTATTTGGCGTAGGAGACCTCTTTATTCTAGATATCAATAATTTTAGGTTAGATTATGCAAAAAACATGAATGATCAAGTTAATACGATTAATTCGAGTCAGGAAAATTATGTAAATATTATTAAAAACAAAACTGGGTTAGCTGTTGGAGTCGATATTTCAATTGTTGCTACATCAAACATGATTGGGTTAAAAAACTCACTAGAAATAACCCGAAAAGGCGGTCAGGTTTTGTTGTTTGGAGTTCCACCAAAAGGTTCAATTTTTTCTACAGATATAAGTAAAATTTATTCAAACGAACAATCAATTATTACTAGTTATGCTGCATCAGAAGTTGAAACAAATCAAGCCCTTAAAATAATTGCAAATAAAAGAATCAACCTTGATTCATTAGTTACTCATAGATTTGACTTAGAAAAAACTCAGCAGGCAGTAGACTGTGCACACCGTGGCAATGATTCAATCAAGGTGATAATAACTAATAGTTAAAATATCTTAAACTTTCGCGGTTCAAAGATGGATTCTGTTTTTGATTAACTTGTTAACTAGACTTGACAGAAATTTTCTTAACTTATGTTATTTTAAATGAGGAAATGTCATACCCAATAATTGAGATAATTTGTGGAAAATGTGGTTCATCAATAAACAAGATGATAAATATCAAACCAATAAAAGAGATAATCCGTCAATCCAACGGAAAATGTAAAAACTGTGGAACCATTTTAAATCCACATGAATTTTCAGTAAATTTTGGCGAAAAATCATTTAAAAGTTAATTTAAATGAAAACTTAAAAAGAAACTAATTATAAAAATTATGCAAAAAATCCTAGAAAACAATACCGTCAAGTTGATTGAAGATTCCAATTTTTCTAGTTCTCCATCATTTTTGTAAAGAGAATTCATTGCCTTTATTGGTAAAGGTAATGGTAAAAATGTTAACAATACCCACGCCGGAAACAAATTCAAAGGAAATATTCCAAAAAGAATTAAAAAATAAATCATTACAAAAAAGAACGGAAAAATTTTTCTTCCGTTCTTTTTATTTAATAAGATAAGCAATGATTTTCTTCCCTTTTTTTTATCAGCCTCATAATCTGGAAAGGATGCAATAAAAAGAACCATTGATGAAAGCATTCCAATTATCATTCCAGAATAAATTATCACAGGATCGAAAAGATGAATCTGTACAAAAGATGAACCAATTACTATTAATGAACCCTTTATCCCCACAAACAATTCACCAAGCCCAAAATTTACTATTTTGCTTGAGTAAAAATAAACTGAAAGAGCAGCAAATCCTAGGATAATTGCAATTTCAAAACCCACTACAACTACAAAATAGCTTCCTATGGAAAGCCCAATAATGAAAAAAATTAGTCCCGCTATTTTTGCCTTTTCTGGAGAAATTTTTTTTTCTATTAAGACTCCAGTTCCGCCACTAAATTTTGTTCTTTTTGTAATCTGGTCTATACCACGTTTATAGTCCCAATAGTCATTTAAAATATCCACACTTGCATGTAAAGAAATTACACCCAGGTATGTTAAAATCGCATACAAAAAATTAAAATGGTTATAAAAAAAAAATGTTAGCCCAATACCAACAGTGACACCTAACACTGAAGACAAAAGAAACCGGATTCTTATTAATCTCAACCAATCTGCAAGCATTTTTCCAATAATATCTTTAACTGTATATTATAATCTAATCCTTTCATATTCTCTGTTTGATTGATAAACAAGGTTTTTAAAGGCTTGATTTGGCTATCTTATAGATACTAAATGACAGTTGAGAAGATTAAAGTAAACAATAGAGAGTATCAAGTTACACTAAATGATCAAACCCAAATGTATGTTATGAAATTAAGAAGATTATATCAACAAAGTTATAATGATATGGATAGTTTCGATGAGATTAGCACTGAAATTTCTTCCACTATAAACAATATCTTAAAAAATGTTTCTCCAGAAGTCAAGGATGGAGATATGGATGGTACGATACAACAGATTATGAAGATATATGAGAAAGCTGCCAAAAAATAAAAAACTATCTGTATTAGTATTAATTGACAATTAATAATTACATAATTATTACAATACTGTATTATAATAAGAAAAGGAGATGTTTTTAATTGAAATTTGTAAATAAAAAATGCATTAATCCAGCATGTGGACTTACATATGATATTGAAAATAATATTTACGAATGTTCTTGCGGGTCACTATTAGATATAAATTATTTAAACACTCCACAAAAAACCCTCATCGATAAGTTCTATCATAGAAGGAATCATGGCGGAAATATCTATAATGAAAGTGGTGTTTGGCGATTTAGAGAATTAATTAATTTTGTGGATATACAAACAGATGATTTTTCGCAATGTTCCGACAAACTAGTTTCCTTAGATGGAGCAGAAGGAAGGCTTTCGCGTCCATACAATATGTCTAAAGTTTCTCAATATTCACAGGTAAACAATAATTGTTTTTATCTGCAACCTGAAGGATACAATCCTAGCGGTTCGTTCAAAGATAATGGAATGTCCACTGCAGTTACACATGCTAAATTACTGGGAGTGAAAAAGATTATCTGTGCGTCAACAGGTAACACATCTGCTTCTGCAGCCATGTACTCATCCAATGAGGATATTGCATGTGATGTCTTTATCCCGCGTGGCGAAATTGCACCTGGAAAACTTGGACAAGCATTCCAGTTTGGTGCCCAAGTAATACAAGTAGAAGGAAATTTTGATGATGCGTTAACCCAATCCTTAGAGTATGCAAAGGAGATACATGGTTATACTGTAAACTCGGTTAATCCATTTAGAATAGAGGGTCAAAAAACTATAGTTTACAGGATACTTGAACATCTTGACTGGAATCCTCCTGATTGGATAGCATACCCAGGTGGTGCTTTAGGAAACACCTCAAGTTGCGGTAAGGCATTAATTGAGTTATATCATTGGGGATGGATAAAAAAAATTCCAAAAATAGTAGTAGTTAATGCTCATGGTGCTAACACTTTTTACAACTTGGTAAATGGTTTTTTTGAAGACGAAAAGTTGACTTGGAATGACGGTAAACCAAATATGAAATTGATTGATCGGTATTATGAGCATATGAAAACAAATAATATTTCCCCAAAAACTAAAGCAACTGCAATTCAAATAGGAAAGCCTGCAAACATAGTTAAAGCGTTAAGAGCAATAGAGTTTACAAAAGGATTAGTAATTCAGATAGAAGATAAAGATATGTTTGATGGAATGTCCGTTGTTGGTTTGAACGGTTTTGACTGCGAACTTGCTTCAGGAGCAGTTCCTGCTGGAATAAGATATTTACGACAAGAGGAAGTTATTAAAAAAGACGATATTGTGGTGGGAGTTCTTACAGGAAGACAAAAAGATCCAAAAATGGCAGTCGATTATCATACCAATCCTTCAAACATCTTTTCTAGACCACCCAAAGATATAGATCAATATAATATTTAAAAAATCGATTCCAGTTTTAATCTGTTATTTTTTTAATGCTGAAAAAATAACACTGGCCTTATGTTCTGTTTCATCCCATTCTTTTGATGGCTCCGAATCCATTACAATCCCAGCACCTGACTGAACAAATCCTTTATTTTTACTGACAAAAAGACTTCTTATTATAATTGCAAAATCAATACAACCATTAAAAGAGAAATACCCCAAGGCACCAGCATATGTTTGTCTGGAATCTGGTTCCAATTCATTAATTATTTCCATTGCCCGAACCTTTGGAGCTCCTGA
Source organism: uncultured Nitrososphaeraceae archaeon (assembly GCA_964531845.1). GTDB lineage: Archaea > Thermoproteota > Nitrososphaeria > Nitrososphaerales > Nitrososphaeraceae > QCWD01. Next base: position 3,350 of record CAZHFI010000025.1, on the reverse strand, counting down.
AACAGTTCCGGCAGGAAAAACAGATTTTATGGCATCAAAAGAATCATATCTTTTATTGTCTATTTTTCCAGTCACGTATGATACGATATGTTGAACATGACTGAATCTTTTAATATTCATTAAGTTTTGGACCTTGACACTTCCAAATTTACAGATTCTTCCTATGTCATTTCTTGCTAGGTCAACTAACATTGTGTGTTCGGCCAGTTCTTTTTCATCATGTAAAAGATCGTAAGACATTTGCTTGTTTTTTTCTTCATCATTAAAAATTGGTCTTGTACCTGCTATTGGAAATGTTTCAACCATGTTTCCAGTAATTCTTACTAGCATTTCCGGACTAGATCCTATTATATTTCTTTTATCCATTTTTAAAAAATACATATAAGGTGACGGGTTGATCTCTCTGAGATTATCATAAACTTTTAAAAGATCACCATAAATTTTAAAGGTATATTTTTTTGATAGAACTACCTGAAATATATCTCCATCATATATGTATTTTTTAGCTCTCTTAATTTTTGATATAAACTGTTTCCTTGAAATATTTCGCTTAGGTCTTGTGTATTTAACATTATTTTCATGTTCATTGTCAGTTAGAGTATTTTTTTGATCCAAAATATCTTGAATGTTTTTTATTCTATTTTTTTTACCCAAATAAAAATAATTTGCGTTGTTGTTAAGATGATCATACAATATTCCATCATAATATATACCAAATTCCATAATAGGAAAGTCAAATTCATTTTTTTTTATTTTTGGCATGCGTTCCCAAAAATGAATGGCTTCATATGAAATATATCCTACGGCACCTCCGACAAATCTATAATTCTTTTTGTTTATCTTTGGTAAGAATTTCTTTAGTTGATCTATTGGTTCTGTTACCTTAGAGACAGCTTTCTTATTCATATTCTTGTCATGAACTATAAATTTTTTAGACGTACATGAAATTATCATTCTTGGATCAAATCCGATAATTGACATTTCAGCTAATTCCTTTGGTCCAGATAATGATTCTAAAATAAATGCATTATCAAATGAGTGATACAATTTAGAAAAAATTTCAAATTGATTTAAACAAGTGTCCAATTTTATTAAATGAAACGTTAAATCATCATCCATATGAAGCGAATTTTTGTTAGACAACAGTGATTAGATTACTCCTATATTTGCTACCTTGTAAAGTATTAGGAGAGAATTTAAATCTTTTAATACTTACGATTCTATAATGGATTTTGTAGGTTAATTGAATTGTTTTACTAAATGAGTATGAGGTATTGTATAATTAAGAAAAATGATATATCTGTTTTTCATCCAATCCGGTTTTGGAAAAAATTAACTTCAAGTTCAATTTATCGTTGTTGTTATCTATCGGCAGATTTCTGTTGAGTGTAAAACAATCCTACCTTAAATTTTATAATGAATTTCCTATTAGAAATATTGATAATAGATTATTTTCGTAGAAAGATACTTTGAATTTTTAGAGTATTATTTATATTTAAGAAAACATTACTGACAGATTGATATGAAAATAAATAAGAATACTTACATGATATATTTTCTTTCGGTATTGATAATTACTACAGTTTCCAATGCTTCAGGATCATTTTTTCAAAGTATAAGCGCTGACAACATTGTGGGGTCAGATGACGATGACGATATCCCAGGAACAAATGACGATGATGGGATATGGGGATTAGATGGTGATGATAAAATATGGGGCAAGGATGGAGATGATGAACTTTATGGTAATGACGGTAGAGATAGAATTAGAGGCAATGATGGACAAGATACCATATCAGGTGGAGATGGAAATGATGTTCTAGAGGGCAATAGAGGGTCAGATGATATTTACGGAAAGGACGGAGATGATTTAATTCAGGGAAATAAAGGAGGCGATTACATTGAAGGAGGAGATGGTAAAGATAAGATTCAAGGAAACAAAGGTGAAGATGTTATCTACGGAAATGATAATAGAGATAGAATTGAAGGTAATTCAGGTGATGATTGGATATATGGAAATGATGGCAATGATAGACTAGATGGGGGTAAAGGAGATGATGTTCTTTTCGGTAATCAAGGAAACGATGTATTTATTGGTGGACCAGGAGCAGACGAATTTCACTGTGGCAAAGGCTTTGATATTATATTAGATTTTCATAAATCAGAAGGCGATACCCGTTCTAAGGGCTGTGAAGTCCATTAAAACACAACATTTTGTTATTTTTTAATACGACTTTTCTTTTTGTTTAGGTATTTTTCATCAATTTATATTTAATTTTTTCATGAGTATTATTTATATTAAAGATCTATTAATATGAAATAGAAGAAAAAATGAGTATAAATTCAAGATATTTTTTTGTCATCTTTGGCTTGATCACATTGACATTAATAACTTTTACATCTTCAACAACTGCTTTACAAATTTCAGGCCAAGAAACTGAAAAATCATTTGGTGGTGCCAATCCTCCATTAAAACCAATAAAAGAATTACGTGAACTTCCTCCATCAGATGCTATTTCTGTGGCAAATTTACCAGAATCGTCCTTTGAGCCAGATGTTGAAACAGACGTTTCAAAGCTGCCACCATTAACTGAAAGTGAAATAAAAGATTTGCCTCTAGAAAACAGCACAGAATTTGGGGTTACCCAATTGGCTGAAAAACTACCAGAGGTGCCTGCATTATCTTCAGAAAATAATAATAATGAAACCGTTACACAACAAACAAACCAATCAGAGTCTAACGAGATAAATGATCTAATATTTCCAGGAGATTTTGCAAGTCCAATTTTACAAAATTTGGATTTAAAAAAACTTGATGAAGTTATAAAAACTTATGATAATGAAACTGAAGGTAATCAAACCAAATTTATTGCGGGGAATGAGACATTACAACCATCATCAGTAGAACAGGTAGAGGATGATACAATAGAAGATACTGTCAATGATAATATAACTAGTGGATTAAATATCAAATTTCCTGGTTTATTTTTAAATAAGACTTTACCTACGATTGATTCTGAAAAAATAATTCTCGGTTCTGCTCAAGAAGATGAAAAAGAAGACCAAGTTGAAGATTTAGAGGCAAATAAAACAAGTGAGGCAACTCAGCAAACCATAGAACAAAATGAAACAGGAAGGGAAGGCATTTTGAATGCAACTGGTAAAACTTTATCTCAAGTTCCAATAATATCAGACATTTTAAAGAATAAACCAACTATAGAAAAACAAGATAATTTAACCAACCTTACAAAGACAACCAATGAAGAGAAGAAACAACCAAAGGAACAAGAACAACAGCAACAGCAACTAGAAGAGCAGCAAAATAACACGACTACAACAACTACCACTGA
>CAZHFI010000024.1:0-19698 GCA_964531845.1 uncultured Nitrososphaeraceae archaeon | reverse complement strand
CTACATGTGGAGCATTGGATCATGATATTGCTAGAGTATTTGAAAAATATTATTCTGGAGATTTTCAAATGGATGATTATATGTTAAAAAATAAAAATATTCATAGATTGGGAAATATTTTAATTCCAATGGAAAATTATGGGCCGCTACTAGAAGATACTATCCAAAATTTTTTAAAAGATTTCTATGAAAAAGGCAAAAGAGATGTTGGTTCTTTTGAAATATTGGATTTTATAGGAAGTAAGCTAAACGAAAGCTCTTTTTTGTACTGGGCAAGTAAAAATAATATTCCAGTAATTGTACCGGGGATAGTAGATGGAGCAGTTGGCAGCCAGATCTGGCTATTTAATCAACAGCACCGAGATTTTCATTTGGAAATATTAAAGGACCAGACTAAAATATCAGAGATAATTTTCGATGCAAAAAAAACTGGAGCATTAATGCTTGGTGGTGGAATATCCAAACATCATACACTCTGGTGGAATCAATTCAGGGGGGGACTTGACTATGCAGTTTATCTTACCACTGCAAATGAATGGGATGGAAGCCTAAGTGGTGCTTTGGTGAGGGAGGCAATATCATGGAATAAGGTAAATCCGAGTGCAAAACAAGTAACAATTCATGGGGAAATAACTACATTGCTTCCTTTCATTTATTCAGCAATTAGATATTAATTAAATTTATTAATAATCTTGAATCCATAGAAAGTAAAAAAAAGGCTCTATAAATTAGAGATAATATTCTCACCTCTTTAGACTGAATTTATTATTTTTGAGATTGTTGTCTATTAATACAACAAAATAATATCCAATCATAGGTATTTCTTATCACAGTTTCTCTTTCATAGCACAGAAATAGTAATCAAATCCTTTATTCAAAGTCAGGTACTTGAACCTCTCAAACACTCTGTTTTTCAATTGTTTTCCTTTTATGGTGGATGCAGATAGAGTTTTAATCCGTGTATTGCAGGCTTCTGGATACCATACCATCTACATCGTCAATAAACTACACGATGCCCGTATTTACCATTGGATTCTATGAATTAAATTTTCTTTCAACTAGCATATTTCTAAACTAACCTATTCATTACATGCACTGCAATTGAACATTGGGTCTTGGGGATACTCCCTATAAGAGCAGACTGTTTGTATTCTAACTGCTAATGCTAATGGTTAATAAAATCCACTTATAGAAATAGATGAAGAAAGAAAAAGAGAAAGAAGAATAATTAGTAAATTATCTAGTTACAAACGGTTTTATTTTTCAAAGATAAACTTTAATATTTTTTATAATGACTTGTGAAAAATTACTGTAAATTATCTTTTTCTGGCTTTTTCTGGAAATTCTCTGAAAACTGTGATTAGATATGAGGAAACATGTACATGTCTGATAAAAAAATCCACCGTACATTGCTTTGGTTTAAATTTTTCATCAAGGTACAGGCTTGTACATCACCTATAAATCATAGACAAAGTTGATGTCTGCCACGTAATCTTTAGACATGTGCAGGTGTTTATGATTTCCCTAGGGATTACCCCCCGCCAGCAGCAATTCCATGTTTACAAACATCGAAATGATTATACAAAAAATTTGTATATTAAACAGGCAAATTCTCTGTTTGAAGATTGAGGAATTTTTAATTTTTTTCAGTATGGTCATCATATCTAGATGTATATTTTAGAGTAGAGCGTTCAAAACTAGAGTTTATGCTAAATTAAACAAGGCAATTCCATATCAAATGAATCTCTTCCAATCTATATTTTTTAGAGGGGTACCTTAAAAAAGAGGACATTATTTTAGATAAATGTTTGCGTATGCTTTCACCAAATAAGGTTCTATTTCAGATAAGTTCATTTGAATTTAAGATACAGCATCTTCTGATAATACTTGTATTATCAATTGCATTTTCTACCGCATTCATTATGAGATCTTATCCTATAAAATATGGTTTCTTTCTTAACGAATTTGATCCTTATTTTGACTATCGTGCCACAAAATTTATAGTTGATAATGATATAGATGCTTATCTAAAATGGCATGATACACAATCATGGTACCCAGAAGGAAGAGACGTAGCTAAATCTTCTCAGGTTGCCTTACACATAGGCACAGCGATACTATATCAGCTATTTGGATTTGGAAATTCTCTCATTAACTTCACTATTTGGTTTCCAGTGGTAATTGGTTCTTTGACTACCATTGTCATATTTGCACTTGTGCGAACATTAAGTACTACTACTGCAGGTCTTTTTGCCAGTCTCTTTTTTGCTTTTACCCCATCTATAATTCAGAGGGGAAATTTGGGATGGTTTAAATCAGAACCATTTGGCCTGTTTCTTGCAATAAGTTCAATTTATCTATTTATCTCTGGGCTTAAAAATAAAAATGTAAAATACTCTATAATCAAAGCTGTAATCGGAGGATTATTGCTGGGAATTGCTAATGCTTCTTGGGGAGGTATTCAGTATTTTAGTATCCCATTATCAATATTTTTCTTTGTCTTGCCGTTTGTAAGAACTGATTTAAAAATTCCAACAGCGGTAATTATAGCATTTACAATTTCTGCAATTATTGCTGCGTGGGCTTTCCCCAGACCTGGAATTTCATTTGTATTTGGACTTCCCGGTCTTTCATTAATAATAGGAATGATATTTTTTATCATCTCTGTATTTGTTCGAAAGGTATCCAATCCCAGGAGAATTAGACGCAATCTTGTCTTCTTATTACTCGGTTTTATCATAGTAGGATTTGCTATAATATTCAGTGGCTCTTATCTAAGTTCGTCATTTAGATATCTTAATGCTATAAATCCATTTTTATCTTCCCAAAATCCTCTAGTGCAATCTGTAGCAGAACATTTTACTCCTACCATGGTGGATTACTTTACAGATTATTCCGTCCTATTGATTTTTGCAGGATTTGGGGCTTGGATGGCATTTAATAAAAGGACTGATACCTCAATATTTTTATTAATAATAGGAATAACTGGAGTCTATGTTAGTGCAACATTTGCCAGATTAATGGTTTTTTCGTCAATAGCAATAATTTCTCTTGCTTCGATCGGACTGTATGAGATTACTAGAAACATATTAGAAAGAAAGGAAATTGAAACTGAATATAAGAACATCGGAAAAGAAACAAAAAAAGAAAAACAAAAACCAACTAGAATATTATCTCAAACTTCAAATATCCATTTAATTCCTCAACTAGTTTTTATCGGATTAATAATATTCTTTGTTTCTATACCTGTTATAGATAGAAATGGGTATATTTATCCACAGAATTATAATTGGATAGATTCAGCTGACATCCCTCCTTCCATAGCAAATGGGGGTACAGGTTTTCGTGTCTCTATTCCAGACTGGATAAATGCGCTTGATTGGATTTCAAAAAATACTCCTGAAAATTCTGTAGTTGCGTCATGGTGGGATTATGGGTATTGGATTACAACTCTGGGGAACAAAACAAGTCTTGCCGATAATGCAACGATAAATCAAACGAGAATAACTACAATAGCAAAAATGTTTATGAGTGATGAACAAACTGGTATAAAGTTAGCTCAAGATCTAAAATCCGACTATATTTTAGTTTACGTGGTTGCCAATCGAATAAACGGTGGCAATAACACCAGTTTCTATACTCTTGGAAGTGGTGGCGATGAGAGCAAAAAACAGTGGTTTATTAGGATAGGTGGATTGAATGAAGACGACTTCTTAGAAAATGATGGTTTTACACCTAAACCAAACTTTTGGAATAACACATTGCTTGGAAAGTTAATTCCATATTCACCTATTGCCTATGCATCGTTTAATGGCGAATTTCTCAATAATATGTCACCTGAATATTCTCCTGGAAGCACGGGTCTATATGTAGAGGACATTAAATATCCTTTAAATCAAACCGGAACGCCATTGAATTTAGTATATGGTTCTGATAGTTTTGAATCAAATAAACCGGGCATCGTATTTGGAGTCTTAGTTTACAAAGTAAATCATGAATACAAACCAAAACTACATTCTCAATCGACTATGACTTCAAAAATCGACGGTATAATGGAAAAGACATCAAAAAGTACTAAATTAAATAATACTTTGAATATTAAAGCAAACATGACAACCTCAAAAGAATACGCATTAATGGAAACTTCACAAGGTCCGATAAAAATAGAGTTTTTTGAGAATGCAGCACCAAATCATACTAAAAACTTTATCAAACTTGCAAAAGAAGGATTCTATGATAACATTGTATTTCACCGTATAAAACCAGGATTTGTCATTCAGGCAGGAGATCCAAATACAAAATCAAATGAAAATAAAACTTTGTGGGGTACCGGTGGTCCGGGATATACTATAAATGCTGAATTCAATGATATTCCACATGAACGTGGAATTATCTCAATGGCTAGAACAAGTGATCCAAATAGTGCCGGTTCTCAATTTTTTATAGTACTTGATGATGCAAGATTTCTGGATAAACAATATACCGTATTTGGGAAAGTAGTAGAAGGTATGGACACTGTAGATAAGATGGCTTCTTTACAAACAAATAGTAACGATCAGCCTATTGAACCAGATAAAGCAAGGATTAAATCTATAAAAATATTGGAAAAATAAACCGAGGCGTTTCCAATATTCATATTTTTACGAATATGTATTCTATTATCACATGAAATTGTATAAATTTAAAACCCTGTTTTCTGAATTGAAATTAATTTGTCAAATCAAATAGAAGAGATAATAAAACTTCCCGATAGGAAATTAATAGTTTCATCTAAAGATATTGATATCAATTCTTTAGAAGACAACATGATTTTTATTTTGATTGTAGAAGAATCTCGAGGGTCTGCTGGAGGAAGGGGTGGGGGTTCTGGGCATAGAAGGATAACAAAGATTTTGGGATTTAAGATAGAAAATAGAAACATTTATCCATATTTTGAAACCCAGGATGAAAAAGTTATAGAGCAATTCGAAATTCCATATAGTGCGGTGGCTATGGATATTAAACTTTCAAATAATCAAAATTTTGTTGTACAAGGATTATCTGATAAAACGCTTATTGAATCATATAATCAAATAGTCAACAAAGAAAAAAATAGAGATTGGAAATTTTAAATAACTTTTTATAAAATTAATAAGATAATAATCATCGTAAATTGGTCAAAATTAAAGATTTAATCGACGGGATTGTTGTAGGAACAGGTACCGATTATGTAGTTATTGAAAAAAAAAATAATAGATATCTTATAGAGGTAAAAAATGATCCAAAAGAGTTAAAAAATTCAACAACTCCTTATGGTTCAAAAATTTGAAGATAAAGGGTTAAATAAAGTAAACAGTTTGATTTCTAATTTGATGAGAACTCAATTAACATCAATATCACAGAGAAATGAGGTAGTTGTAGAAAACAACAGTTCTCATGCTAAGAACATTAGCGATAAAGTAAATAAAATGATAAAAGCGAAAATAAGATATAATAAAAAGGCCGAATCGGAATTTTTTGTAGATAATTCTGCTTTAGCTGGTTTCACAGGGGAGCGTATATTGTATATGGCTGTTAGAGAACTAATAGAAAATGCACTTGATTCTTGTGAAACTAATCATATTTTACCTGATATATCATTATCACTAAAAATCTATGATGTTGAAAATGATTTATGGATAATTTCATGTCAGGATAACGGGATAGGGATTCCCCAAGAAAAGGTTCCAGAGGCCGTATGCTCATTTTTGACTTCAGGGAAATATGTTGAAAAACAACAAAGAGGACTCTTTGGAGTAGGCTTAAAAATGATTGCAGCTTTTTCTACAAAGGATACTGACAATCCTATTAAGGTCTGGTCTAAAACCGTAGAAGATGGAAATGAAAATTTCTTTGAATTGAGAACAGATATTGGAACGAATAAACCAATTGTTCTTTCCAAAAGAAACGTTTCAAATAAAGATTCAAAAATTAAAGGAAATAATGGATTTCGTATTGAAACAATATTAAGAGCGAGGCTTCCACCAATTACAAAAAACAAGATCCATGATTATATCTCTCAAACAAGTATAATCAATCCGTACGCAAATATTGTTTTTGAAAGTGATGACGGAAGGATACGTTTTGAACGCAGAACTAAAGTAATGCCTAGTCCTGCCAGAGAAGTTTTACCACACCCCGCAGACATGGATCTTAAGACACTTAAAAAAGCAATTTCTAATTTCATAAATCAAAAGATCACATTACAGGGGGTATTATCCAGTTCCTTTCAAAAGTTATCAAATGAAAAGGCAAAAGGAATCATAAATTTGGCAAAAATTGAAACAAAGACTGCTGACAAGTATAACGAACATGAATTAATTAAAGTTGTAAATGTGTGCAAAAATATGCGCTTTCAATCTCCAAATACCGATCATCTAAGTCCGATCAATCAAGAGATTATGACAAGTGGCATAACCTCTGAATATGTTATTGTAGTTAACAAAGACATTCAGTCAAACAATGTTGAAAAGACTCAGGACAACCGAAATATTATTCAAACCAGGATATTAAAACCTACATTGACCTCTTATTCACAAAGAACATGTGTTGTTAATAATAGACCTATGATAATAGAATGCGGCATCGCATATGGTGGTGATATTAATTCATTCAAATTATTTAGATTTGCAAATAAGATTCCATTGCTTTATGATGAAGGCTCTGATGTTGCAAGAGAAGTAGTTTCTGAGGTTGAGATAAATAAAATGGGAATAACTAAAAAAGAGGTAAAAGAGCAATTCTCTAATTCTCAAGCAAAAACAGACAGGACCGTCGAACTTTTACCACTTCATATTTTCTTCCATATATGTTCTACAAAGATACCATATAAAACTGCTGGAAAGGAAAGCATTGCTTCTGAGGGTGATATGAAAAAATACATGAAGTCGTGTCTCTCCGATCTTTATCGAAAGGTTAGTGCACAAATCAGAAGAGAATTAAAGATAAAGGATACAGAAAATAGATTAAAACTCTATAAACATTATATTCCTTTCATAGTAGATGCCATTTCAGAGTCAATAAATGTGGACAAAAAAAAATTATTAGATTCATTTTCTTTGATTGTAGAAAAACATGTTAAGAAGAATGAATTTACTGATGAACATAATTCTGAAAGTGATGAACCTGAAAAAGAATCCAAAAATTCAAATAAGGAACATAAATCTTTATTAAAACCTCAAAATATTCCAGGAAATAAATCTAAAAATTTACAAATAAAGGAAAAGACAAAGAATGATGAAGTCGATCTGACACTAGGTGGACAAACTACCTTGGACGGGTTTAATAAAAAGGTGAAAAGAAAGATTTGACAATAAAAAATAAAAGACATCAAGAAACAGTGACTAAAATAAAGAAAATAATGAAGAATATATCTGTTGATCTAATTGAACTTAACAAGATGCCAGTTCTTGATCTTCCTAAAGTTGGATATGATAATACATTATGGTCAAAAGATAAGAAAATGCTAACGATTGGTGACAAGACCGTGAAAATCTCTCCCGATACAATCAAGAAAATTCCAACTTTTTCACAATATCTCGTTATGGCAAATGCAATTAGAAAATTGATTGATGAAGATATGGAAAGTACTATAAGAGGTATGTATTACGCTACTCTTAGTACTGTTGGCGATGAAAAAAATAAGGAAAAGTTTTGGAAAAATCAAGATAACTCAGATGATGCCATAAAAGCGATAGAACTATTAACCAAAATTCCAAGAGAGGAATTTTCAGTTACATCAAAACCCAAGGGAATGATATCCGGACCAATTAAATTGAGAGTTGGAGGTGACATTATTGACTGTAGTCTAGGAAGTAGAGCAACATCTCAGTTAATACCCACTAATGTACTTGATGTTGAGATAGAAGATGTAAAGGCAGATTTTGTTATGGTGGTTGAAAAAGATACAGTATTAAATAACATACGAAAATCAGGATTCATCCAAAAATATAATGCAATCTTGATGACTGGTTCAGGGGAGCCGGACCGTGCTACAAGGATCATGGTAAAAACATTAAATGAAAAGTGGAAAAAACCAGTAGCCGTTTTTGCAGACGCAGACCCATGGGGGCTAGGCATTGCTCTCCGATATAAAATCGGTAGTGAATCCCTAAGTTATGATAGTGACAGGCTTGTTACTCCGGATGTAAAAATCCTAGGCATGATGTTTTCAGATATTTATGAATATAACATACCTGAAGTCGCACGTTTAACTGCAACTGATGAAGATCTAAATAGAGCTAGCGATATGAAAAAGAAACCTTGGCTTCATGATAAAAAATGGCAGCAGGAATTAAATTTGTTTCTTAAAACCAAGGAAAAATGTGAACTTGATGCATTTTTCAAACACGGTTTTAAATACTTGGCAGAAGTATATATTCCTACAAAGCTTAGAGAAGTAGGAATGATTTAACTTATACTCCAAAAAATATAAAAATCCTATTTTTAAATATTGATCATGGTTTTGGATGCAAAATGCGGTAAATGTTCTAAAAATGCAACAGTAGATGAGGAAATGAAAAGAGTATCATGCGCGTATTGCGGGTTTAATAGTACATTCGATGAGTACATAGAATTGATGAAGGAGAAGGCTCTAAACTTGAGTGAAAATTTTCAAGTTGGTTTTGATAAATCTCCAATCTAGAGAAGAAAATAACTAAACGTTAAAAATCACAAATAGATATGACTGTTTGTATCGATCAAAAAATAACATATTAATTATTTACAGTACCAGCACCTATTAGTCTCCATCTTTCAGTAATTTTTCTACTAATTGCCACCCTGCTTGAGGGCAAAATGCATAATGGTTTTCTCAATTTAATTTCAACTGAATCTTTACTTTTCGCACTAGTTACCGTTCCTATAGTTGCCGCAGTTCCTATATTCAATCTTAGAATTTCTTTAATTTTTATCGGTTCTACATGAATCAATTCCTGTGTACCCACAGCAGCATCAAACAAATTTGTTGTAATTGATATCTGGTCTATATTATCAGGAAGAGTTCCCGGTTTGCCAATAACTGAACCTATAAGTGAATCACTTTTAATGAATGTTGGATCCAACTTTGTGCCTATTGATATAAGTCCACCGGGTTTAACATTGTTAACCAAACCTGCACCGGTACCAAGACTTGTTATTTTCGAATATATGGGATTATACCTTGATTTTTTTTCATCCAGTAATCCCGGACGTATCTCAATCTCGTCATTTATATTAAATTCTCCTTGAACCAATGCTCCTCCCAGAACTCCTCCTCTAACATTTTTTACTGGTAATCCTGGCTTATTGATATCGAAAGAACGTAAGACATGCATTATGGGGTTTGCATTTTTATTTCTAAGTGGGGTTTTTATTGTATTTTCGATTGATTCAATGAGGACATCAATATTGAGATTATGTTGAGCAGATATTGGTATTATTGGTGCTGATTCTGCTACTGTATTTGATACGAATTCTTTAATCTGGTCATAGTTGTTTAAGGCATCATTATATTCCACTAAATCTACCTTGTTTTGAACCAATACGATTTGTTTAATCCCAAGGACCTGCAAAGCAAGCATGTGTTCTCTTGTTTGTGGACGCGGAACTACTTCATTTGCTGCAATAACAAGTATGGCTCCATCCATTAATGCCGAACCTGACAGCATATTAGCCATTAAACTTTCATGACCAGGAGAATCCACAAAACTTACAACCCTTAAGAGTTCACTTTTTTTTCCACAATTGTTACATTCAGGTTTTGTTGAATAACACAAAGGACTAGGGCATTCTGGACATTTATAAAACGCAGCATCCGCATAGCCTACCTTTATCGTGATTCCTCTTCTAAGTTCTTCACTATGGGCACTTGTCCAAATCCCTGTTATCGCCTCTACTAGAGTTGTTTTGCCGTGGTCTACATGACCAGACGTCCCAATATTGATACAGGGTTGAATCCCATATTCATTTATATACCATTCAGGTAAGGTTTCTTTCCAATGCAATATTCTTCACTCAATATAATTAGAATTTTTTTATTTAATTAGTTGATCATTCTTTGGAATTATCGGCAGTATCTGGTTCTTGCTTTTTTTCTGGAAATATGGTATCAATTAATTTGCAATTTAATTGATAAATTTCTTCAGTAATTAAATTTCCTCTTATCAATTTTCTGATGCGATTTCCTTTTTTTGAGTCCCTCATACCTACACCCTTACTCATGAGGATATATTTTTTAACACCACCATGAACATCAGAACGCATCGGAGTTCCTGATTTATCACTTCCTCCAGTTATCTGTATTTTTCCACCTGATATACCTACTATAGTGGAATCAAAAGTATCACCAATTTTTGAACCAAGAATTGGCTGAGCTGCTTTATCTTTTAGTTCATGACTAACACTTTTACCCTGTTTATCTGAAATTACAAGCTTAAATTGTACCAACGAGGAATTATAAAATCTTTGGCTAAATAATCTTTATGCTACTAAGATAAATAATGGAGATGATGGGATAATAAACCATTAATGTCAGAAAAGATTGTATACTGTCCGATATGTAATAGTGAAATGACTTACATTCAGACCTGTCATCTACGTTGCAATAGGTGTGGTGCAGAATTAACATGTTCGGACAAAGGTGGATTTTGGTAATCATTTGTCAAAAAACCTAAGATTTTCAAATTACAGAAATAAAAAATTAAAAAAACTTATTTTAAAAACAATAATTCCATATCTTTTAATTTACTTCCTAAAATTTGCTCTAATTCTTTTCCATATGTTTTATATTGGTTGTATTATGATACTTTTTTCTTCGATTATGTTATCTTTTTTATTGAAAAGACGATAAAACCGACTAAAAAAACAAAAAAAATAAATACATATCTTTTATAAAGACACGTACAGTACAATGAAAGAAAATAAAAAAACACAAGTAGCAAAAGTAGCAAAGGTAACAAAAGTAGCAAAGGTAACAAAAGTAGCAAAACCGACTCCTAAAATTGTAACCACAACAGTGGCAAAGGTAACAAAACCGGTCATGCTAAGCATAGACCTCGAAATCCTCAAGATATTAATTAATGACAAACCTTTGATTCCTTTACTGAGGGTACTTAGAAAGAACAAAGAATTACACACAAGAGAACTATTAGTTACGATGGGGAGTTGGGGATATGGTCAATCATTAATGAAAAGAGCAACAAATCTGGGATTAATCGCAAGAACAATCAAGAAGGAAAAGACTCGAGGGCGCGGTAAGCCAAGGATTTACAATGCATTGACCAATAAGGGACGAGAAGTGGTTGGATTAGCAGATAAAATAGGTTACGAAAAGTAAACTTGTAACCTTTTTCATTTTCTATTTTTTAATTTTATTATCCTTTTATACACGATAGTTTAATAACATTAAGAGTTGCACTCACTGGATAATTTAAAATAATCTTAAAATTGAAGATCATCTTAGTTAAAATAAATTATGCAGGTTTTATGTGATACTAGTTTTCTCATTATACTCACAAATACACCTGCTATAATAACTACCGAATATGAAGAGAAATATGGAAAATTGAATTTGTTGATTCCTACTCCAGTGTTGTCTGAATTACTCAGATTAATAAAAACAGCAAATCCAAAGAGATCGAAAATGGCTTTAAATACACTGAATATTTGCGAAAGATTCGAAAAAATCGATCTTCCCGATCTTGGAAAAAATGTAGACGATTCTATAATTGACTATGCAAAAAATAACAGATATTGTGTTGCTACTATAGATAAACAAATGATTAAGAAGTTGATCGAGAAAAATGTAACAGTTCTTACGCTATCTCATAATAAAATTGTCATAGGGAATTATAAAACAGCTAAAAACAGACAACTTTAAATTTTCATGTTTGTTTTATTGTACGGATGCTAAAATACAATGACATCGAGTTTCAATGGTTAGGTCACGATGGCTTTAAGATAACCGATATACAGAAAAATCTAGTTATATATATCGACCCATATAAAATATCAAATCAAGAAAACAAACAAAAAGATGCAAATATAATTTTAATATCTCATAATCATTTTGATCATTTGAGCCTTGAAGATTTATCTAAATTATCAAATGATAATACAAAAATTATTGCTCCGTCAGAATGTCAGTCTCAGTTAAAAGAAACTAAATGTGGAGAGATTAAACTAGTGAAACCCGGACAAACTATAGATGTATTGGACACAAAGATTCAAATCGTGCCCGCTTACAACATAAATAAAACTTTTCATCCAAAAGATGATAACAAAGTAGGATTTATTTTAACACTACAAAAGACTAGGATATATCATGCAGGTGATACAGATGAAATCCCTGAAATGAAAGAATTTAGTCCTGATATCGCATTGGTTCCAGTTTCAGGTACGTATGTAATGGATGCAGAAGAGGCAGCTCATGCTGTTAATGGACTCTTAAAACCTAAATTATTCGCAATACCCATGCATTACAATTCTATTGTCGGAACAAAAAAAGATGCTGAAAAATTCAGGACCTTAGTAAATGTTTGTGAAGTAAATATATTGCAACAAAGTTAAAAAATCAGATTAGAATACCAAATTTTAATTTACACTGAAGATTGATGCATAAATGCATTATATATTTAAAAGCTGACCCGGCACTATTGTATACGCGTAGTTTTTTATAGTCATAAAAGTAGAACCTTACAAAAATTCCGAATTCGAGTCTGATTTACCAAAAAAATTGTAATAAAAGATTATTAGATATATTTGACAATTTTTTTAGACTGAAACTTATTTCATCGACAGAGGTAAGGTGAATTTAGGTGAAAGAATATAAGAAAAATAGGACTGTTGGGAAAAATTTTAGCAAATGGATATCATGCGGAAATTAAAGACAATAATTTCAAGTCAGTATTGATTGTTAGAAACAACACCGTTCTTTCTACAAATTTAGGAAATATAATAAAACATGATGGATATCAATTTCAGTATTGTTACTGTGAATCAGGCGGAGAATCAGTATTCATATTTTCAAAAAAGAAAGAATCCGGCGAAGATTTTACTTAGGCAATATAAATAGATTGTAATAGGAACAAAAATTTTAGAGTCGAACAGATGCAATAAAATTATATTTACAATAAAATCCATAATACCTATGGCTAGAACATTATCTGCTCAAACTCTAAAAACAGGTCAAAAAGCACCAGATTTTTATTTACTTGGGACAGATGGAAAAAGATACACTCTTGAGGAGTTTGATAGCAAAACATTACTTGTTGTATTTATGTGTAACCATTGCCCATTTGTAAAGGCAAGAATAAATGATTTAACAAAATTACAATTGAGCTTCAGTGGACAGGATTTACAAATAATAGGAATAAATAGTAATGACCCTTCATATGAGGATGAAGGTTATGAGAATATGGTCAAATTTTCAAAGGAATATGATTTGAATTTTCCCTATTTATTCGATCCTTCACAGGAAGTCGCTAAAGAATATGGGGCAGTTTGTACTCCGGACCCTTTTTTATTTAATTCCAAACGTGAACTTGAATACCATGGAAGAATAAATGATGCTATGGAGCCGACATCAATTCCTACTAAAGAAATTATGAAAGAAAACATAAAAAAAATTCTAGATAATAAGACAATTGAAAACGATTTTGACCCATCTATTGGTTGTTCTATTAAATGGAAAGAATGAAGATATTATTATAATCATTTTAACCAATACTTTCTAGAAAATAAATGATATACTATTCAGAATCATTGAAAAAAGATATAATAAAATCATTTTGTTAAAATTTGTTTACTATAGAAAATAAATCAACTATCCATAAAAATAATACATGTCATTAAATAATAAAATTAAACTCATTGCTAAACTATGAAAAAACGATTCGAATTATCAGAAAGAATTTTTTCTCCTCGTGGTGATCAACCACAAGCAATAAATAAATTGACAGAAAAAATCCTTAAAAAACCACGTTCTATTCAAACATTATTAGGAGTGACTGGAAGCGGAAAAACTTTTACAATTGCAAATGTAATTGAAAAAACTAACAAAAATACTCTTATAATTTCACATAATAAGACACTAGCTGCACAACTGTATTCCGAATTTCGAGAATTTTTTCCAACAAATAATGTGGGATATTTTGTCAGTTTTTATGACTATTACCAACCTGAAAGTTATATTCCTCAAACAGACACATATATAGAAAAAGATACAGAAGTGAACGAAAAAATAGAAAAGATGAGACTTGAGTCTACTGCAATGCTGATGTCTGGAGAACCAACAATTATTGTATCCACTGTTTCATGTATTTATTCACTTGGCTCACCAAAAGAATGGGAAAATACATCGTTAAAGTTTTTTGTTGGGGAAAAAATTAATCGAAAAAAAATAATCAATATGTTGCTTGATGCTCGATATGAAAGGAACGATCTTAGTCCAATTCCTGGAAATTTCAGAGTTAAAGGAGATATTGTAGACATAATTCCAGGATATTCAGATGACTTGGTTAGATTATCGATGTTTGGTGATGAAATTGAAAAAATAACTATTCATAATTCCATTACTTTGGAAAAGATAAAAAAAGTTGATAACATAATGATATTTCCAGCAAAGCATTACATTATTGATAATGAATCACGAAAAATGGCTATAGAATCCATAAGAAAAGAACTCAATATATGGTCACAGACCTTTTCAGATGAACTTAAAAAACAGAGGCTTATCTCTAGAACAAATTATGATTTGGAAATGATAAGTGAACTAGGTTACTGTTCAGGGATTGAAAATTATTCTCGTCATTTTGATGGCAGAAATCCTGGAGAACCTCCTTTTTGTCTATTGGATTTTTTTGGTAATGATTTCCTTTTGGTGATAGACGAATCTCATGCTACAATTCCACAATTAAGAGGGATGTATAGGGGAGACCATACCCGAAAGGAGTCTCTTGTTGATTATGGATTTAGACTTCCAAGCGCATATGATAATAGACCATTAAAATTTAATGAATTTGAAAAATATCTACAACAGGTTATCTTTGTTTCAGCCACACCTTCTCTTTATGAAACTGAAAAAAGTATAAACATAGTTGAACAACTGGTAAGGCCCACGGGACTTGTCGATCCAATAGTTCAAGTAAGGTCAACCAAAGGTCAGATAGACGACCTTATCTCTGAAATAAAAAATTGTGTTAAAAAAAACCAAAGATGTCTGATCACTACTTTAACTAAAAGAATGGCAGAAGATTTGGCAGAGTTTTTGGCAAAAAATGACATTAAAGTAAGGTATATTCATTCGGAAATTGAGGGATTGGAACGGATTGAATTAATCCGTCAATTGAGGATGGGAGAGTTTGATGTACTTGTAGGAATTAATCTATTAAGAGAAGGATTGGATATTCCAGAGGTAGCACTAGTTATAATACTTGATGCTGATAAAGAAGGATTTTTAAGAAATGAAACTAGTTTAATACAGACATTTGGCAGAGCTGCAAGGAACATTGAAGGAAGAGTAATCCTATATGCAGATAAAATAACAGGCTCAATTGATTCTGCAATAAAAGAAACAAATAGAAGACGTCAAAAACAGATAGAATTTAACTTAAAGCATAAAATTTTCCCAACTTCTATTTCTAAACCCATAGCATCTGAATCTTCTATAAAAGAAAACAAAGTTGTGGATCTGAATATAAAATCGATGACCAAAAATGATTTAAAGAAAATGGCCATAGAAACTGAAACAATGATGAAAAGATATGCGGAAGAATTGGAATTTGAAAAAGCAATCCAGTTTAGAGAAAAACTAGTAAAAATTAGAAAAGAATTAGAAATATAAGGATTATCAAACCTAATTACATTAATTTAAAAAATATATTGGTTTGTTGATATGGAAAAGGGGATTAATAAAGTCAATCAAAATATTTCAGAATTAAGTAATTTTAAAAATGCTATTATAATAAAAGGAGCTAGACAACATAATTTAAAAAACATTAATGTTGAAATTCCAAAAAATAACATTGTAGTTATAACGGGATTATCCGGGTCTGGAAAATCTACCCTAGCATTTGATACAATATATGCAGAAGGACAACGTAGATATGTAGAATCATTATCTGCATATGCTCGTCAATTTTTAGAAATGATGGATAAGCCGGATGTTGATTCCATTGACGGCCTTTCTCCTGCAATCTCGATACAACAAAAAACTACAAGTAACAATCCTCGGTCAACGGTTGGAACTGTTACTGAAATATACGATTATCTACGATTGTTGTTTGCACGTATAGGTATACCCAACTGTCCTAAATGTGGAAGAAAGATCTCAAATCAGTCTTCTGACTCTATAACTGATTCAATAATACAGATATTAAAAAAACATAATGATGATGATGAAAACCATGATAACACATTAATAATTTTAGCACCTGTAGTCTCATCAAAAAAAGGAACTTATGAAAAATTATTTGACGAGCTAATACGTGATGGAAATCAAAGAATAAGGCTCGATGGAGAAATTATCAACCTTGAAGATTATAAAGAAAATAACAATAATGAGCTCCCAAAACTTGACAAACAAAAAAAACATACTATAGAAGTCTTGGTAGACAGAGTAAGAATTGAAAATCAAATAAACCAAATTGGTGGAATTTCTGAAGACGAACGCAGTCGAATTTTTCATTCAGTTCAAGAGGCATTAAAGATAGGAAGCGGTGTAATAAAAACCCTAATTGGAAAAACAGAATCGCTTTATTCACAAAAAAACGCATGTATAGTTTGCAATATCAGCCTAGGTGACCTTGAACCAAGGTCTTTTTCCTTTAATTCACCATTTGGTGCATGTAAGGAATGCAATGGACTAGGAATCAAAATTGAATTCGATCCGGACCTAATAATACCTGATCCTTCAAAAAGCATATTAGATGGCGCAATAAAACCATGGTCTGGACATTTTGCAACATTTAGAAAATCTATGTTAAAAGACGTTGGAAAAATCTATGGATTTAATCTCAATACACCTATTTCTGAATTTAGTCAAGAGCAAATAAATGTAATACTTTACGGAACTAAAGAAAATATTCATTATAAATATGAATCAAAATATACGGACAGTAAATGGGAATATGTAGGTTCATTTGAAGGGGTAATACCAAATCTAGAAAGAATATTTAAGGAAACTAATTCTGATTCCAAAAGACAATCACTTTCTCAATTTATGAGGGAAAGACGTTGCGATTCTTGTGATGGTAAGAGATTGAATGAGAACGCTTTAGCAGTAAAAATTGATGGAAAATCAATAATTGATATTTGCAATCTATCTATATCTGAATGCTTTGATTTTTTCACGCGGTTGAACCTATCAAATACTGAAAAATTGATTGCAAAAAATATTCTCAAAGAAATAAACTCTAGGCTAGAATTTTTAAATAATGTAGGACTAAACTACCTATCATTAAACAGAACAACAGGAACATTATCTGGTGGGGAATCTCAAAGGATAAGACTGGCAACACAGATAGGGTCAAATCTTACTGGAGTATTGTACGTTCTAGATGAACCCACTATTGGATTACATCAAAGAGATAATTTTAGGCTAATTTCAACATTGAAACGACTGCGAAATCTGGGAAATACATTGATAATTGTAGAACATGATGAAGATGTTATCAAAAATTCTGATTGGATAATTGATATTGGTCCGGGAGCAGGAATTCATGGAGGGCAAATTGTAGGTGAAGGAACTTTTGAAGAAATCATAGAAAATAAAAATTCACTAACTGGAGAGTATCTTGGCGGAGAAAGACACGTCTATCTACCAGTTCAACAAGGAGGAAATGTAAATGATAGGATCAAAAATGTTCAATCTAGGTTTGATCAACATCTCAGAAAAATTCCAAACCAATGGTTAACCATTTACGGAGCCTCAGAGAATAACCTCAAGTCCATTGACGTACACTTTCCAATTGGTTTGATGGTTGTAGTAACAGGTGTTTCTGGGTCTGGAAAATCAACGTTAGTAAATGAAATTCTTTTTAAGGGATTGGCAAGCAAATTTGGTTTAAATGAGAAACCTGGAAAACATAAAAAAATAACAGGCATTGAGTTAATCGATAAAGTAATTGGAATAGATCAATCTCCGATTGGAAGAACACCACGTTCTAATGCTGCAACGTATGTAAATGCATTTACTCCTATTAGAGAATTGTTTTCAAAGACACAGCTATCAAAAGAACAAGGTTATACTCCTGGAAGATTTTCATTTAACGTACCTGGAGGACGATGTGAATCATGTGAAGGATGTGGCTTGATAAAAATAGAGATGCAATTTTTACCAGATGTATATGTTAGTTGCGATGAATGTAAAGGAAGAAGATATAATTCAGAAACACTCAAAATTAAATACAAAAATAAAACAATATCTGAAATTTTGGACATGTCTGTAGAGGAGGCGTTATTGTTTTTTAAAAATATACCAGTAATTGGAAAAAAATTAGAAACTTTAAACGATGTAGGATTAGGCTACATAAAACTTGGGCAACCAGCTACAACATTTTCTGGTGGAGAGGCACAGAGAATAAAACTTGCCACGGAGCTATCAAAAAAAGATACAGGAAGAACTCTTTATATACTTGATGAGCCCACAACAGGCTTGCATTTTGATGATGTTAGAAAATTATTAAATGTCTTAAAAAGACTTGTAAGTCTTGGAAATACCGTAGTGATAATAGAGCATAATCTCGATGTCATTACAAGTGCAGATTGGATAATAGACCTTGGTCCTGAGGGTGGAAAAGATGGGGGATATGTTATTACTTGTGGCACACCAGAAGATATTGTCCAATCAATGGAAAAAACAAAAAGCTATACTACCAAATTCCTAAAATACAAGATGCAAAAATATCAAGAAGCACTTTTGAAAATAGATTATAAATGAAATAAAGAAAATGACCTTCAAACCCATTAAGTATTTCAACGATGAAAAAATCGATGACGATTCTATTAACAAACCACTTAAAAATATTGAAAATTTAAAATTTGATTTTTCCAAGATACGAGGCAGAATACCAAAAAATCCTGGAATTTATATTATGAAGGATAATGATGATCAGATAATATACATAGGCAAAGCCAAAAACTTGAAAAAAAGAGTAGAAAGTTATTTTCTAAACAACAAAAAACATGACTGGAAGACAGACAAATTAGTTGAAAAAATAAAAAATGTTGAATTTATGATCACTGATAATGAGATAGAAGCATTTCTACTTGAATCAAATTTGATCAAAAGATATAAACCGCTTTACAATATAGAATTAAAGGACCAACAAAGATATACATATCTGAAAATAACACATGAGAAGTTTCCAAAACTTTTAGTTGCAAGACGCAACAGGCAAGGTGAATTTTCGCGTCCTTATGGCGATGTTTACGGACCTTTTGTAAAAGGAAGTTCAAAATATCTGACAATAGGTTTTCTAAGGAAGCTATTTAAGATACGCATATGCGATAACCTGCCCAAAAAAGCATGTCTTGAGTATCATATAGGAAACTGTGATGCTCCATGTATCAATAAGGTAAGTGAGGAAAAATACGGACAAAACGTAATTCTGTTGAAGTCAATTCTTGATGGCAGAAACGACAGTATGCAAGAATTTATCTCAAACTTGTATCAAGATATGAAAAAAGCATCAGATGAACAAA
>CAZHFI010000023.1:16723-21515 GCA_964531845.1 uncultured Nitrososphaeraceae archaeon | reverse complement strand
ATGATAACCTGGTAGCACAAGCATGTTCTTTAACTACACCTTCTGTCTGTCTATAAGGCAGGTGAAAGTATGCTCGCATATATCCGAGCAATAGAATAAACGAATCTGGATATACAAATTTTCTACCCTCCTTGTTTTTGTTCATCTCCTCTAACTCCATATCCCAGTTATCGATAACGTCAAAATCAAGCAGTATTTGTCCTCTCCTTACTAAAGATTCATTGTATCTCTTCCAATTCATTTCATATTATGACTGGAATTGGTTAGCTAAATATGTTGAGAATCATGAGTTGTGCAACAAAGCAAGAAAAAATAAAGATTAATAAAATAATAGAATATGTTGCCTTTTATATGGAAACTGACTTTTTTGATACCTCTCTTTATTTGATAAATGCCGTTAAAAATAAGCATGTTTAATAAAGAAATTTTAATTTGAAAACCGGCAAAACAAAAGTAAATTTTAGAGAATGTTTAAAAGAGAAAATAATTGAATAACATTATAAAAACAATGAAATCATTGTATGGTATTACTCTTGTGGTGTTAGCATCATCATCATTTACACTATTTTTTATCCCTAATGCATTTGCATTTCATCATCAAAAAATGGTCCAATTAAACAACGAAATAACACAAAATGCGTTGGAGATAGATTGGTATCTAAACGAGACAGAAGCGATTCTGAAAAAAAATAATTCCGATATTTCTGAAGCCCTTTCTTTATTACATATGGCACATGTCAAACTGGGTTTTCTCAAAAACTGGTATTCAAATTCAACCGTGGCGATGATCTTAAGTGAGCTAAATAAGGATTCAAAAACAAAAGAAATTACAATTACAAGTAATCTGCCTCCTATTCCAACTAGCCAATTATCTCATTCTTCCATTATTGTTCCTCCGACTACGACAACTACTGAGACCACAACAACAAACTCGTTCTCATCGTTGCCAGGTGCCAATTCAACAAATACAAATAACACCGCAAAATTGCCAGTGTTGCCATCATCACAGTCTTCAAAATTACCAGCATTACCATTATCAACAAAGACGATATCAAAAAACCAAACTTCTTTGAATCATTTGAATATGCAGGAAGACAACAAAATAATTCCTAGCAAAAACATTAATCTTACAAAATCCAATCAAACCGCAAAGACTTTTGATGATAGTAATTTGAGAAAAGCATTTCCAGAATTAGATGAGATTATTGGACAGAATAGTACCGATAAAATCTAATTGCCACTGCTTATTTTAGGTAAACTGTCATTTTTATCAATCTTTATTTTATTTTATTAGTATTTGTTGAATAGGTTTTTTATCCATTCTATAATGAAGTTTATAAAGTAATCCTATTTATGAATAGAATTAGACTAAAATCCAAAAATAGTCTTATTTTTAAAGTCTAATTTTATTCAAGTGTTTTTGCTAAAATATTAATAAATAAAAATAAACTAAAAAAATTAACAAGAACTGTTTAATTGTAAAAATTATCCTAGACTTTAAGAACATTGATAAAAAATATTTTTTGTGTATTTTTTAACACTATTAGGCATAATTCTTTGTTTTACTTTAGTCATTTCCTTACTTACAAATACTATAAATCTTCAGCCTATTAGTAGTCAAAACTATCATACACAACAAGTGAAAGCAGATGTAGAACTCATAGAAGGAGTAATTCAATGTGATGGAGTTGGGGTAATACAAAAAGATATTTCACAATGTCCAGTTAAATGTTATACAGGCGATTTTGATAATTTGTATGTATTAAAACAATCAGTCTGTGATATTGACATTAATAATGTTAATACAAATTTCAAGTATTGTTTAACCGGTTTTGTAAGCGGTATGGTTATGGAGGAGAATTCGGAGTGCCCGGTTAAATGTGATAAGGGAACTTTTTATTATGGCTCTTATGTTCTAGAGCCAAGCAATTGTAATGATATATTTAATTCTGTCAGTATGGCACCAGAATCTCATTTAATCAATAGAGATTTAAATAATGTTTCAAAGAACATGACAAATCCCACTATTATTAATTTAGAAGAAATAGATGAAAAAAATGTTATTGATTTTACAAAAGAAATACAAAATAATCAAGAAATAGAAATTCAAGCAAATTCAAACCAAAAATGTGATGAAAATGACAGCAATAACTGTTTTAATAAAAATTATTTGGCCAGCAATCTAGATGGTATATCTAACTTTCCCATCTTTAATTTTCTACCATGATTTAAAATATCTTAATTAATTAGCGAAATCTCTTAAATTTTAAATTAGATTATAAAAATTTAAATTTAATAATTTTTTTGATCATGTAATCTTGAAAATTTGTTTTTTTTTTGACTACTTATGGTAACAGTGTAAAGTATAGTTGATAAATGTTTAAAAATTAAAATTAACTTAAACTTAATTTCTTGTTTCCGTCAATTGAGATAGTAATATTAGCAACAAGGAATCATAATTAAAATAGCAAATGTTGTACTTTACAACAAACCAGTCTTTAATTACAGTTTGATCTATTTAATTTATTTTTTTAGAATACACTGCTATTGAATATAAAGGATGATAATTCTGGTTCGTAATATTGTAAAAAATTTTTAATACAAATATACTATTCCAAATAAAGATGTAAACAGGATAGAAGAATTTAGAGAAATAATAAATATATTAAAAATATAAAAAATCAAAGAATTTATTTATTAAAAATGATTGTTTTCCTATAATTTAAAAATAAAAAATAGGTTGATGATTAACATCAATTATTTTGTTTCTTTGTTCTATGGTCCTACAATTATCTGATTGCATTGAACTATTGGTGAACCTATTGGGTTAAAGCCTTGTGGACATCTCAGTAGTGGTGTTATACATTGTTGTGTATTTGAGTTAAATATTGTTCCGTCTGGGCAGGCATTTACTGGTTCGTATTCACATTGACCTGTCTCTGTATTCAAAGTGGAATCAGATGGACAAGAGGGTTCTTCAGAAGTCAAACATTCCTGAGTTTCAGCAATATATTCAGTTCCGTCTGGGCATGCATTTACAGATGGATATTCACATTGACCCGATTGTATGTTCAATTCTGAACCCGTTGGACATGATGGTTCTTGGGATGTGACACAGGATTGTGTTGAGGAATCGTATGTTGTTCCAGAGGGACATGCATTTACAGATGGATATTCACATTGACCCGATTGTATGTTCAATTCTGAACCCGTTGGACATGATGGTTCTTGGGATGTGACACAGGATTGTGTACTAGCGTTGTATGTTGTTCCAGAGGGACATGCATCAGCAGGGTTTATGGATTCACATAGGTTGGTAGCCGGATTAAATGCTAAGCCAGTAGTACATCTTACAGGATAAGTACAGGTATTAGTGGATGTATCATACGTACCACCAAAGCCAGGGTTGGTACAGACCGTTTGAGAAATTGTGGTTGAAACACAGTTGTCATTACTAGGATTAAACGTTCCTTGAGGACAGACTGGAGCTGCTGATACTATACATTTCCCTGATTGTGGATCCAATGTACCAGTACTACATGTTGCTGGTTGTGATTGTTCACATTTCTGTGTTTGGGCATTATATGCAAATCCTGATGCACATGAATCGACAGAGTCTTTCTCACATTGGCCAGTATTTTGATTTAATGTATAGCCTGCGTCACATGTTGCTGGTTGTGATTGTTCACATTTCTGTGTTTGGGCATTATATGCAAATCCTGATGCACATGAATCGACAGAGTCTTTCTCACATTGGCCGGTGGCTGTATCCAAAGTGTAGCCGTCATCACAGGTGGCTGCTGTTGATTTTTCACATTGCTGTGTCTCTGCGTTATATGTAAATCCCGATTCGCATGAATCAACAGAGTCTTTCTCACATTGGCCGGTGTTGGTATCCAAATTATATCCGTCTGGACATACTGGACTTGAGGGCGTACTCGGTCCTACGCAAATTCCTACACCATTATTAACAGTAAATTCTGTACCAGGTGGACATGGTGAGCCTACTTGTGTGGGTGGTCCACGCGGAAGTTGAGCTGGAGCGGCATATGAAGGGGCCATTACATAGATTGAACTAAACAACATTGTGGAAATTACAATGGCTGACATTATTATCGATGTTCTTTGAATTTTGTTTCTGATTGTCATATTATATTTGTGATTTCTTGAGTAGACAATGATATAAAGATATTGGTGAATTTTATATAATATTGATAACTTTGTTCAAAAATTTTGTAAAAATAAAATAATCTCTTATAAAAATGGTGTTTTTATAGCGAGTTTTTCAAACCATTTTTCATGTATTTTTTAATAATATAGGAACTATCAAACTATATACTACTCACCCATACAGATTTTCCATAAATTCTTTTTGTGATCCGTTTAATCAATAAAAAAAGTTCGTACCCAAAAAATGTAGAAGATTAGAAATAAAAAGTAAAAGGCAAGTATGGTTTAAAGATTGAATTAACAACATCTTTTTAATTTAAAACATCTGATTATTTATATGATATATCAAACAGTCAAAAAACGATATTTTATCTAAATCCGTTCAATATTTGAGAAATTAAAATAACTATACCACATTTTGACTTTATTGTAATTTACTAAATTATTCCATTAATATGTCAATATATGATGTTAATTTTTGACATAAAGAAATAGTAATTAAAATTTTTTAAATAGTTTTTTGAAGACATACAAAGAAAAATTTAAAAGTTTAAAATATTTCACAGTTTCCTGCTGTAATGTCTCCGTCTTTTATATTAAAGTCCACAATCTTGTCAGTTCC
>CAZHFI010000023.1:11507-16623 GCA_964531845.1 uncultured Nitrososphaeraceae archaeon | reverse complement strand
TAGTTGGTTCCAACTATCAATCCCTGTCCCTGTATGATGTTTTTATCTGGTTGACAGCTTACACAAAGGTCTTCATCTTCTAGACCCTTCACAAGCGGGCTTTTCACCTTTGCCCATGCAGAGCTAACAAATATTCCATAGCTTGAATAATCAAAGTAATAAACAACACCTGTTATTATGAATACTAGTGGTAAAATAGCAATAATGTTTGAATTCATATTATTAATGTCTCTCTTTGGCACTTTATCAAGCTTTAAAGTATAAAGTGATTTATTTAGTATGTTAAACTTTTTTTCATAAGATATTATCAAGTTTTATTTAGAAAAAAATTCCATAATTAGATTAGGAATATTTTAAAGGTTTTTAGTTAGATTAATTATTTAAATCAAACATAGTGTAAATCGTTTTTATTCCAATTTCATATTAAATTTGTTTTAATGCTAAAAAGTAAATAATTCATTCCCTCTACATTATCCAATCGCTAGTAGAATATGAATTCGTGTGTACACCACTTGATTTCCCTTTTGCATAATCTGATGTTTATATCTTATTTGTACCACTTTATTTTTTAATTTTAAAATTTGTTCAAAAAAAAGATATTTTTTATCCATTTACGTTCAATGGATATTCTGTCATATAGCTGCTTTTCTAACTTATGTTTCTCACATATAGTAAGCTTTCAGGGTAAGAGTCTTTATCTCCAGTAAAGTACCCAAAGCCCTGTCCGTCGCAGACTGTACCGATACTGCTTCCCTGATTCATTAGAGCATTTGCGACCTCAGATGGTGATGCACCGGGGTGTTTGGATAAGTAAAGTGCCGCTGCGCCGGTAACATGCGGAGCTGCCATACTTGTTCCACTTAAAGTTGCATAGCCTCCAGATTTGTATGTAGAATATATGCCAACACCAGGGGCAGCAATGTCTACAGTACTTCCATAATTACTAAATGATGCAAAAGAATCATCTTGACCATAATTTGTTGAACTTCCTACTGCGCCACATTTACCGTCAGTATCTACAATAGCTGAAACTGCAATTACCTTTGGATGATTTGCAGGAGAAAATGTTTTTGCATCTTTACCACTATTTCCAGCTGCAACTACAAAGGTAACTCCGGCATTTACTGCTCTAGTAATGGCATCATTTAGTGCATTGGATGTACATTCACATCCAAGACTCAAATTTACTACTTCTATTTCAGAAGCATGTGAGGTAACATAATCTATGCCAGAAATTAGAGTTGAAAGTGAGCCTGAACCATCAGAACCCAAAACTTTTAGATTCCATAGCCTTGCTCCTGGTGCAACTCCTACAACACCATCGCCATTATCCTTGGCTGCTGCAATTCCCGCAACATGGGTTCCGTGGCCGTTACTATCACTTGTGAAAAATCCGTAAACAAAATCCTTCTTTACATA
The DNA here is from genome assembly GCA_964531845.1 of uncultured Nitrososphaeraceae archaeon. GTDB lineage: Archaea > Thermoproteota > Nitrososphaeria > Nitrososphaerales > Nitrososphaeraceae > QCWD01. The sequence goes on along the minus strand of CAZHFI010000023.1, from coordinate 15,204 downwards.
TACATTCAAGTCTGCGTGATTATAGATACCCGTGTCCAAAATGGCAATGTCTGCATTTACGCTTCCTATTCCATCTCCGGATTTGGTAAAACTCAAGTCACCATCAATGCGGTTGATTCCTTTGGGCAGTGTCTGGGCTAAAGAATATATTTTTTGGTCCTGTTCGATGTATCTTACATTTGGGTCCTGCTTTAGCTTGTCAAGGTCTTTTTCTGATTTTACTTTAACTACAAATCCATCGATAGTATTTTTAAACTGATTCAAGATTTTGATATTTTCGTCCAGTCCACTTGATTTGAGCTCCTTGGACATTTGCTTTATCAATTTATGTGCATCTTTAATATCGTCTTTTAGAACAACAATGTACTGATTGGGTATTTTTTGCGAGTAAGTTTTTTCCATAGGTGTTACCGTATATTTCTCCATAGGTTTCTCATTTGTCATCTTCTGTATCGGAGCAGCCTTAGAATAGGTGTTTGTCTGAGATTTTGGAACAACTGTTCCTACACTATAAGACGGTTCTGCATTTGCGTTTTGTGCATAAATTAAAGGTATAGACAAAAACGAAGCAACAGAGATCATTGAAAACACAAAGCATGTTGATATAGAACGATTATCAAGTATCATTAATTACAAGATTGAAAATCAGATATATTAGAGGCACTGTGATTTCCTACAAGACAATATTATATGTCTATATTTATATTAAAAAATAGCTGAGAAACTATTGTATAAAGAAAATATGAGATACAGCCTGTTAAATATAATATTTGAATGAATTAAAAAAATCTTATATATGACTTGTACAGGTGAATTTATTATGAATAATATACACTTTGTAGGTATACTTGCAGTGCTGGGTATGACTTCAATAGGTCTAACTTCAGCATCAAGTTATGGACAGGCTGGCGTATCTAATTTTGAGTTTGACATTCCAGTCAACAATTATGACCTTGGCAATTCATGCACAGAAGAGGATGTAATATTGAATGGAAATATACATTTTAGCGGACATGTAACAGAAAATGGAAATAACTTTATTGCACATTTGAATGTCAGGTTTGATGGTGTTACAGGAACTGGTGAGCAATCAGACAATTCTTACAAGCTTCTTGGAAACAATAACTTTAATTTAAAATTTGGACATGGTGCGGAGATGATTCAAGGCAATGGCAATATCAAATTGATTAGCCAAGGTTCACCAGATAATGCTAAATTTGACTATAGTTTCAAATTGCATACCAACGCTAATGGTGACCTTATAAATCCAAGTTTTGACTTTGGTCCACTTAAATGTGTGGGTTAGGTACTGCTAGAACCAAACATCTACTATTCTTTATTTAATTTTTTTTGCCCATGTTTATTTTACTGGAATTTTAAAAACGAGCCATTGTATTTCGTAGGCTAAAAATACTTTTTTCATTTTTAGCATATTTAATTCACATTGAAAGAGAAATCTTGCTGGAATCTGGTATCAGATAATAAGATAGTTGTCTGGTATAGTTATTATAGAAATCAAAAACTTGAAAAATACCAGGTCCGTTTTTACTTAATTTTCATTTTTATATTTAGATGATTGTCCGATGGATATTTAACAAACAAATTTTCCTATGATGATGATAATGATAATACTTTCCGTATAATTGGCTGAATTAAAAAATTAGTTTTATATTAAATAAAAAATCGCTAAACCTATGTAAAGTCTGTTAGTATAGTCTATCTGATGGATACATAATATTATTCATTTTAGTTGAAAAAATATAATTTCACTTTTAAGACTTTATTTCTCTTATTATTTGGTAACTTGTACTCTTTTTTTCAATATGCTAATATATCAGTATAAAAATCTGATAGTCATCCCCATGAAATGCTGTGACGGTAAATATTTTAAGATAAAAAACACTCATCTATCCAATAAACTTTCAAGTTTGTCTTGTGAAAATAACATACCAAAGTTCTTTCTGTTTTTTTCCCTCATTTTAACACAAATCCTAACCTTTGCAAATTATTCGATAATTTCTCCAGCTCTTGCCCAGACTCCGTTATCAGAGATGCGAATTGATTTCCATGCCATTGAAATATCAGAAACAGGGGAAGTTAAAGGAAAGATAATAGCAGACAATCCTGCTGAACCAAAACAGGCAACGGTCAAGGCTATAGGAATAGGACAGACATCCATTGTGTGTCTTGACAATGAGGCAAAAAAATATCAGGTTAAAAATTCTGGACCATTTCTGGTTTCAGGCCAAAGTTCAGTACAGATTTCTAACTCCAATTCACCATCTTCCGAAGTAGCTTTTGTAATATATCTAAAACCGGCAGTAGGGAATGTAAACTGTGACCAATCTGAAACGACCATATCTGAGCCTTCAACGAACTTCAGTAATCTGGAAGTAACTATATTCTAAGAATTATTTTAATAACAATGATAATATCGATTCTTTAATAGTTTACAGTGGTTTGAGTTTGAATTTAAAATTACAATAGTAGATTAATTTATTCTACGTCTAAGATCCAGATTTTTAATTTCTAGTTATATTGCAATATTATTTTTTATTTTACAAATGGATCCATTGAATTCATACTTGAGTCGGATTAATTCAATGACACATAAATACAAATAATAAAACCCATCGGATAAAAACTGATAGCATTTACCGTGGATAGTTCAAAAGATACAAATGAAAGAAACAATGAAAATAACAATAACAATAACATATCTACTGATAATTCCGGTTTAGAAGGTAGAGCAAATAAAATCCTTAAAGAAAACGGTGAAAACAAATCTGATTCAAACAAAGATCAAATAATACTAAAACGCTCCACATTCAACAAACTAGTAGTTCTAGGAATGCTTTCGCTTTTGGTTTCTGCATTTTTAGGTGGATTCACATTTAAAACTTTTGTCACTCCCACCTTTGTAACCGTTCCTTCTCAAGTTACCAGTGGACAGGAAGCAAATTCACCCCGAGAACAAAATCCTCTCATGGCTCCTCCAAGCGTCTATAATGGACCAATGCAACCACAACAAATTCCTCAGCCCATACAGAAAAATCCTGTTCCATCAGTTGATGATGATCCGGCTAGAGGTAACAAAGATGCATCACTACTTTTAATTGAATTTTCAGACTATCAGTGTCCTTTTTGTAAACGATTTTTTGACGAAAGCATGTCAAAGATAAAACAGGATTATATAGATACTGGAAAAATAAGGCATGTATTTAGAGATTATCCTCTTCCAATTCACAAAAATGCATTTGAAGCCGCGTTAGCTGCACAATGCGCCAACGACCAGCAAAAGTACTGGCAATATCACGACATATTATTTAAAAATCAGACAGAGTGGGAAAACCAAAGTGCCAACAATACCATTGTGACCTTTAAGGGATATGCTTATGCCTTGGGTATGAACAGTAATTTGTTTAATCAGTGTCTTGATTCCAAAAAATATCAAGAAGAGGTAAACAAGGATTTGATGCATGGTTCGGTATATGGAATATCAGGAACTCCTACCTTTTACATTGGAAATGAGGCCAAAGGATTCACACAGTTAGTAGGCGCACAGCCATTTTCAAGTTTTGACAATCTTTTCAAATACTATGAGAGTGAGAGTTAACAATAAACTAAACTTGGTTGTTACTTATACGCTTTCAACTGATCCAGTATTTATCCATTATTGATAAGTCAAACACCATAC
>CAZHFI010000023.1:0-11407 GCA_964531845.1 uncultured Nitrososphaeraceae archaeon | reverse complement strand
ATACGCTTTCAACTGATCCAGTATTTATCCATTATTGATAAGTCAAACACCATACCGCTTGATTTTCCAAATTCTTTTTATAGTTTTCCATGTATTTTTTTTAAAATTCGTTGATTTTAAAAGTGAGATAAAGATCCTGTATGTTTAGAAGAGATACAATATATGATGGAAAAAAAATCTTAATCGACTAATTGTTAATACTTTTATGATTTATTTAATATAATATGGTAACATATTTCATGGTGAAAATATCTGACATTATTTTCCTCTTACTATTCCTTCAAATGTAGTAATTTTGACTCCATTATCTAAAGTCCAATCTATCAATTTCTCAAGGTCTTTTATTTCCCGGTAATTGATTTTATTTATAGTATTATCGTCGGTTTTGTTTTTATTATTACTGTGCAAGGAAAAATCCTGAGGATGCAACACTATTACTGCATACCCTTTTTCAGAAATATTTTTTGTAATATTGGAAATAATATCAAAAGTAGAAATTTTTATCCATCCATCGTCTTCATATTCGTGAAAAAAAATTGTTGCAGGAATATGATAAACTCTTTTATCTTTTGTAGGATGATTGTCTCCATAATTGATTCCCTTCAGAGTGAGGGTACTTGTAAAATTATCAAAGTCTTCTTCTCCCCATCTATCACTGCTTATTATGTTGAGTCCTATTGTATTCATGGAATTTATAGTGTAGTTATTAAATTCGGTAAAAGGTGGAATAAATACAGAAATATTTTGTTTAAACATTTTATTAATTTTGTTCACCGACTGCGAAAGAAGTTTTGTCTGTTCGTCCGCCCCTATGGTAGTAAAGTCTTCATGTTTCCACCCATGTGAAGTTATTTCAAATAGTCTATCTTTGATACCTTGATTGATTTTTGATAAAAGTTTTGTGTCTTTTCCTGTAATGTTAGCTATTATGGCAAGTGAAAGACTCTGGTTTTTTGAGATGAATATATCAAGTAATTTAGATTGGACTTTGTCTAACCAAAAATCCTGGATATCATCCAGCCTAAAAACTATGCAATCGCACATTAGATTTGTTTTTTGCTTTGTATAATTGCTTAAATTAGAAATATTCGTAGTATTATCGTATTTCATATTAATTGCATATGCATTGTATATGTCTTGAAATGATATTATAAAAATAAAGATAAAAGAAAGTCCGGCCAATAAAGTAAAGACAAGTATTTTATCCCTAAAGTTTATTTGAAAATCAAATTCATTGGTATTCATCTTGTTAACCACACATTTTTTTTATATCCCAAAATAGAATCAAAAATTAGCCATGAAATTAAAAATGATAGAATAAGATTAATCAGAGGGCGGTATATCCAGTTTACAGAATTACTGTCTCGCATTTTATAATCAAGTCCTTCAATAAATCCGATAATAATAAAACCACCCAGCAGAGATATTGGAGCCCACCATTCATTTAATACAAATACACCATATAACAAAGCACAAATTGTAATGACAGGAGAAATTACCGTTAAAATCAATCCTGCATAAAAAAACAAGACCATAAATGGATTCTTTGACCACATAAAGGTGCTAGCGAAAATATTTGCCCTCAAATATCCCTTTTTCCATCGCTTTTGCTGGCGAACATAACTAGACATTTTCTCAGGTACCTCTGTATAGACAATAGCTGTAGCAAGATATACTGAGGCCCATTTTTGTAAGCAAAAAGCAGTTAGAGCCCTATCCTCTGAATCATCGTATTCTAACAGAGAAAATAATAATATGTTTCTAAATTTTAAAATTTTTATTGACAAATACTTTAGAGTTTTTTCTAAAATAGATGTATTTTGGTTTTGTATGGGTATGATTTTAGGAATATTAGAATTTACTTGAAAAGATGAAGGAAGACTAGTATTACCCCAGTAAGTCAGTACATCATAAACAGCCTCTCTTCTATAGGAGGCAAGACAACCAGAACAACAGGTAACTGAGCCGAAATAACTTTCACATGTTTTAGATATGTTATACTCATAGTCATACCATGCATCCTGGCATCGAGTCAACCAATTTTTGTCTGCATTAAAGATTTTTGCTTGGCCTGCAATAGATCCAATTTTGTTGTTGATATTAAACGTTTTAACTATCTCATCGATTGCTTTCTTATCAATAAGACTATCTGAATCAACAAGAACAATATAATTTCCAAGAGATTGAGTAAAACCTTTTGCAACTGCCATTCTTTTACCAGAATTTTTTTGAGAAATTATTTTTAGGTGAGTATATTTTTGTGCCTTCAATTCATTGAGAATCCTTGATGTATTATCAGTACTTCCGTCATCTACAACTATAACCTCTATATTTTTGTAAGTGGATTCAAAAATTGAATCTAGTACTGGCTTTATTAGCTTCTCCTGATTGTAGACGGGAATAATTACAGATACCAATTGCTCTCTACTTACTCCAGTTTCTTTCAATCCAAAATTAGCGTACACAGGATTCCGATACTTGTGCCATCCAAAGAAGAATACAAAAATCGAAAAAATAATTACAATTGTCGTATATAACATTATTAATTGCTCTGCTGGGTCTGTATATCCAATATAGATGTAAAGACCTACTAATGACAAAAGAAGAATAAACGCAAATATTCTTAGCCTTTTTCCACTTTTAGTGGTATGTATCCTACCATCAATGTCAGATACAGTTTGATTTGTTTTTCTAAAATTTTCAAAATAATACTGTGATTTAAATATTTTTTTTGGTGTAATGTCTTGATTTTGTTTACTAATTCTTGACATTGATATATAATAATTATGTAGAACAAAATTCTATTATTTATAAATATAGTTATTTTAAAATTGATTTTTCATGGATTTTTTAATTAATAATCAAAAAATTCACAAAAAAAATGATTTATTGTTCCAATAGATAATTTTAATAGGGAGTTAATAATAAGTCTATCAGCCAAAGCATACTTGGAAGGCCCAATGCAAAACTTTAAATATTCTTTTATTTTATTTTTTTCTTCCTTATGGCAAATACAAATGAAAAAGAAGAAACCTATAAGAGCTCTGAAGACACAAAGAGCGTAAATGTAAAGACAGACGTGGTAGATGTATGGAAAGAAAATTCATTAAAACTTATTAATGAAATTACGAAAAACCAGCCAACCTATATTCAATCAGTTTCAAATGTTCAGATGGAATTTCTCGAATCATTTAAAAATATGATTAATACAGTTGCTAATTTTCAAAAACAATTTACATACTATCCAGATAGCGTTGAACCTTTTGAAACCATGTCAAAACAATATTCAAAACAGGTCAATGATTTCACAAATAGTGTTATGGAGTTTCAAAATATCAATAACAAGATAGTATTTAACTTGTTAAATGTTGCTGCTGAAACCATTAAAAATTCATCAAAGAATTTTTACTCCATAAACAAGTTCAACACCACTGCTTTTGAACAATGGTCTGCATTTTACAAAAATATGCAGCAATTTTTCAACAAAAAACCATAAACTTTTTTTTTAAAATATCATAGTCTAGTTTATTAAAATCTAAATATTAATAAAATCAATTATGATTTAATATCATTTTAAAAATTTTAATTACTGATTACAAACAGTGTAATGAATCCTGTCAAAAAATAAAATACAAAAAATATTAAAATAAGGGAATTTTTACCACAATAAGCAATAGTAATAATATTCCTATAAATTATTCCAATAAATAATTTTTCAAATTGTTAAATAAACTTTAATTAAGCTGTTTAAATGTTAACGATAGTGCCCGAGCCTTCTGATTTTATCCATATGAATATTTTAATCTTAAATGATTCGATAATAAGATATCTTGATTGTTATTCAAGTGGATTAAAACATTCAAAAAAACCTACTTTAGTACTATTACATGGATTGGGTGCCTCGGCCGAAAGATGGCTTCAAACCATTCCAATTTTAGCACAACACTACAGACTGATTATCCCTGATATTATTGGATTTGGATATAGTGATAAACCATTAGTTGAATATACACTGCCATTCTTTGTAGAATTTTTGCGAAATTTTTTAAAAAAACTGAATATTGAAAAAATTATTCTTGTTGGTTCCTCCTTTGGTGGACTTTTGGCCATAGAATATGCATTAAAAGTAAACAAGATTGAAGGATTGATACTAGTTTCACCCGCTGGATTTTCAAAAAGGCCGACACCGGAATTTAAATCTTATATAACAGCAGCTTTGTATCCTACCCACGAAAATGTATCTCATGCGTTTAATGATTTCTCCTTTGATCCAAAAAAAGTATCTGAAAAATCTAACAGAGAATTTATTAATAGAATGAATTATCCAAATGCTAAACATGCATTTATGTCCACAGTATTTGGGATAAAGAATAATCCGGAACTTAAAGACAGGATTTCAAAAATTACTGTGCCTACATTACTCATCTGGGGAAGGCATGATAAAATACTTCCTGTATATTATTCTAGAAAATGCAAAATACCAAATATCAAAACTGTCATTCTTGACCATTGTGGACATACTCCTCATGTTGAAAAACCAGCTGAATTTTGTAGTCATCTTCTAAAATTTTTAAATAAAAATATTCATGAATTAACTCCAACTAGTAAACTACATAAAAAATAACAAAATAAGCCCTGGTTGACATTGTAGACCTATGTTGGAGATAAAAATCCGCTGAATCAACATATACTGTCTTAATAGTACATTGTAAAATATCTCTTTTTAGATATAGAAAATGTAATTAAGGTAATTTGAGATTGAATTTAATGGAATGCTTGTATTATTTTTGATTTAATATTGATAAATTTTTTTTGTTTGATAGGGTATTTATAAAAAAAGGTTTAAGAATATCTCCTTTCCTTTAAGGTTGAAATGGGACACACACTGTTACTTGTTTCTTTTTGTTCTTTCCATCTCCTACATAATCTACTTTGATATCCAATTGTTCAGGACAGACATTACCATTTTCGCCAGTTTCACCTTGCGGGCCTTTTGGGCCTTGTGAGCCTGCTGGACCTGCTGGACCAGGTGTTGGATCAGCTAGAATAATAATTTCACCAGTACACGTCCACACGCTATCATTTGAGTAATTAGTTGATGAATAGCCAGTTATTGTATATCGATAAGTATCTGGGGTGAGTGCAGAAAGACCCGTGATTGTTATTGTATTTGATTCAAAATTAAGCAGATCATTACTGGACATTCTAGTTACTGTCATTGGATTCGAACCAAACGCATGGGTCCCGGACCAAAATAAGCTAGACATATGGTCATTGTTGTGGTACTGCCACTTCCTCTACCATCCTTAAGGATGTTAAATGTTAACGAACCTGTTGATAATGTTCCTACAGAAATTTGAACTGCACCTGGACAAGAAACGTCTTGAAAATCTGCAAATACATTTTTACTCAATATTCCTGATGGCATAATCATGGTTACTGTAGACATGAAAATCAGAAAAAAAATAAACCGATTTTTCATGAGATTTACTAATCATAAGAAATTGGATAAAATAATAAATATAAGGCTGATGATTATTTATTATTAATAATAATTTTTAATTTTAGTGTATGAATTAATTCCACATTTTTAATTAAATAATTTACTGGTAGAAACAAAATTTACTTTACAGGTTTGTATTAATATGAAAACAACTATACAAATAACATATATGATTCAAAACATATAATCAATAATCTTTTTCTATTAAGATAAAATCTATCTTAATTATGTTTTAGGATTGCATGATATTTAGAATATGGGATTAGAATATAGATTATAAAAATCTCGGTTTAATTACTATTGTTCACCATCAAACATATCTTCGTATATAGTAAAAAAATAGTTTTGTTTACATAAAGTATTGAAAAATATAATAAATGTAGTATTTATAGTTACACATTACAGATCAAATTAATGATATATAAAATCAAAATTTGAGTTTTTTAAAAAAGAATTAAAATTAAAGTTTATTGAAAAAAATAAAAGTGTTTTTTATTTATTTCATTGACCTAATTAACCCTGGAAAGGAAAGGTAAATTTATTGGTAATAGTACATTTTTGGTGCTCTCCTTCATCTATTGACCCCGTAGCAGCAAGTATATCACTTTGATTACAGTCTCCTGAAAATTCAGTAGATAATTCTGCCTCAGTTTGTATATTTGGTACTTCACTCACAGAATAGTCTCCTGGACTTAGAGTTACCAAAGTTCCATCAGAAGAACCTGAAAATTCAGACGGAAATGCATTAATTCCGCTTACTGTAATTTGAAAATTCTCTGGTACTAGATCCTCTGTACAGTCGATAGGTAAAGGCGTCAGGTCTGGTATAAAGAATAATTGGTAACATAAAACTTCTTTAATTACATTTAATGTAGTTTCGGAAGATTTTGTAGTTTGATTGTTAGTGTTAATGATATTCAGTTTATTATTAAGTTTATTCTCATTTTCACATTCTGTATCTTGTTTACATTTATTCTCTTGTTCAATATCGGCTTTTACTTCAGCCTCATTTTCTTTTTCAGCCAATATATTGACAAAAATAGGGTGGATTGCAACAGTATAGGTAGATAACATCATTACTACGAAACTAAATGACAGGATTGCAACCATAGTATATTTAGTTAAATGCATGTTAAAACTTTTGTAAATATGAGTTTAGTATGGTAGGTGAAGAATTATTTACATGTTGATTAATTTTTTGTTTCCTCTTGGTACGACTATATTTGAAAGTGTTTATACTTTATTTTTTTAAGTGTAGTATTGAAAAATGTCTGTTTTGTATTACTTGATAGTTTTAAAAAAATAAGAAATATAGAATTATGATCTTTTCTTTAACCATTCACTAACTTTTGGGAGTACATTTTTTTGAGAGTAACTGCTTGCGATAAGTCCCACATGACCGGTTGGAAAGGTCATTGCAGTTTTGTCGGTGCTTGAAATCTTGTCGTTTAATGCCAGACTGCATCCAGGAGACACAATATGGTCCTGTTCTGCTATAACGTTTAGAACTGGAACTTTTATTTTACTTAATTCAATCCGTTTATCACCAATTATTATCTTGTCATTTACCAGTAAGTTCTTTTGATATATCTCAAATACCCATTGTCTAAAGGTCTCCCCTGGCACTGCCGGTGTATCATACAACCATTTTTCAACGCGCAAAAAGTTTTCAACAAACTTATTGTCGTTTATCCTGTTGACCAGATTTATGTATTTGTCGATACCCTGTTTGAAAGGTTTTGATGCTTGAAAACATGCAAACAAATATTCGACTGGAAGATTGCCTACTACCTCAACTACTTTGTCTACATCAATTTTTTTGGAAAATATTCCGATAATTGAGTCGTCTTTTTCAGTGTCAAATACAGGCGCCAATGTTATGAGATTTTTGATTTTATCAGGATATAGAGAAGTATAGATAGCAGATAATGTCGAGCCCATACAGTATCCATGTAGTGTTATTTTCTCAACACTTGATCTCTTTCTTACTATATTAACACAGTCGTCTATGAAATAATTGATGTAATCGTTTAAAGTAATGAATTTATCAATATATGATGGAGATTTCCAGTCAATCAGATAGATGTCAAAACCCTGTGTTAAGAGGTATCGAATCCAGCTTTTGTCAGCCTGCAAATCCAAGATATAGGATTTGTTAATCAATGCATAAACTATCAATATTGGAGTTTTGATTGGTTTAGGAACAAGTGGAACATAATGGAGCAACCGGAAATGTCTGTTTTCTTTGATTACTTCATGAGGCGTACTTTGATCTTCTACTTCTTTTGTTTTTAAAATTTCAATTGTTTTTTTAAAGTTTTTTACAAAAACCTGGTATTCCTCAATTATATTTTTATCAATAGTATTTTCCATGTCAATTTTCGGTTTACTTTTGGTCACACTTTCCGACAAAGCCTTTGAACTTTCTGTAGAGGTAATAGTAGATGTCTGAACACCATCACTTTTTTCCTTTTCTGTAGAGGTAATAGTAGATGTCTGAACACCATCACTTTTTTCCTTAAGATCTGAAATCATTGTTTATTCTCCAACTTATCCATTTTCTTTTCAAGGTCTGCCATTTGACGTTTAAGAATAACTAGTTCTCTCAAGATATCGTCATTTTCTTCCCTTGTTGGTAGATTTAAAAGTTTGAGACTTTTTTCGTTAAACTGGTGTAAAAGTCGGATAATATCCATCTGACTGTTTAACATGTCTCGAGACACTTGTGTAAATTTGTCTGATTTAAATAGTCTGAGAAAGTGTGAATCAAGTATATCAACAATTATCTTTCTTTCATTTTCATCTAAAAATGAAAATGAGTTTGTAAGATCAACTTTTATTTTCGATCCAATCTCTTTTAATGCTTCAATATATGTGGAACTAATCAACGTCCAGTACTCGGCAAGACTGTTTTGAAAAACTGTAATGTATTGGTATAGATTATAGTATTTGTTGATATCTTTTTGATACTCTTCAAAATAAGATGTTAAAGGCCCTAAACGTGGAAACGTAAAACTTTCAAGCCATGATTGTATTACACCTAAAAAATTCGGTGAATTGAAACCATTAAATTTTACAAATTCTGGTTTGAACATTTTTTCCATTGTACTTTTAAAAATTTTATCTGTATATTCTGACAATTTTTTTTCCTCCTTGTGATTTAATTAACAATGTGTTTGTACTGTTAATAAGTTCTAGAGAATTATAAGTCGCTCCGTTATAATATATAAATGTTGCTAAAAAAATATGTTCGTTCATATTTTATTTCTATCAACCTATTCTATAGGGATGTGCTTTCCACTTGCAGATTTGTCTAAAATTTTTTTAAATGTTATTTCTAAGATTCCGTTGTTGTATTTGGACGTGCCGGTATTGATATCAACAGATTCGGGAAGTTGGATAACTTTGTGAAATGACCGTCCCTGTTTGGTTTTAACATCTAGTGATTGATTTACAACATTGACTTCAATATCTTCCTTGGTAACTCCAGGCAACTCTACGGTAATAGTAACTTCACTATCAGAAACCACTACATCACTTAATGGTTCGATTTCCGAAGATATAATAGGCGAGCTTCCCATTCCACGATATTGCATTGGAGACTTTAAATTTCCAAATTCAGAAATTTTTGGTTTTCCATCAGGTCCAATAGAAACAGAATAGCCATAGATAAAAGGACCAAATTCTCTAACTTTATCCCCTGATTTTGTTTCGTATTCTTTAACCAAATTTTTTGGAACACCTGTTTCTATATTTTTAAACTGATATTCAAAAAATCTTTCCATTTCTTGTCTTATGTTGTCAAATTCCTTAAAAAAATCAACATTTGGAAATCCAACTCTTCTTAACCATTCTGATGGATCTTTGCCCCATATACTCATGTATTGTTATTAGATTAACCAAATACTTAAGTTTTAATGATTGAGGTTCTTCTTAATTTTTCTATTTTTTGTATAATTTACAGTTCAAAAGATTACAAAGAAGAATTATGTCAATAGAATAATGGCATGATAATACAATCAACTTTTGAAAGATTATTTGTTTGAAAAATAAAAAATAAAAAAATTATGGGTTGTTAAAGCATACAGCATAGGCTTGAATAGAATTTCCAGTAGTATCATCAAAGGTGGCAGTTGCTTGCCAAGTGTCAGAGTCTGATGCTTTTGATGTTAGATCTTCTATATGACCGTTTGAAGTCGCAGTAACACCTCCACCTAAAATTACGTCTCCACTGTCACAATTTGCATCAGAGCTATAAGGACTTGAGTTATCGGAGTTTCCATCTTTTAGAGAAATGCTACTACTAGTAATTGTACTTAAACCGTTTGTACCTGCTGGACCCTGTTGTCCTGGTGGACCTGCTTGTCCTGGTGGACCTGCTGGACCGGTTAGACCTTGCGGACCCTGTTGGCCTGGTGGACCTGCTTGTCCTGGTGGACCTGGTGGACCGGTTAGACCTTGCGGACCTATTTCACCGGGTGGACCCTGTTGACCTGGTGGACCCTGTTGACCTGGTGGACCCTGAGCTCCATCAAGACCTGGTGGACCTGTTAGACCTTGTGGTCCTATTTCACCGGGTGGACCCTGTTGGCCTGGTGGGCCGGTTAGGCCTGTTAGACCTTGTGGTCCTATTTCACCGGGTGGACCCTGTTGGCCTGGTGGGCCGGTTAGGCCTGTTAGACCTTGTGGTCCTATTTCACCGGGTGGACCCTGTTGGCCTGGTGGGCCGGTTAGGCCTGTTAGGCCTGGTGGACCCTGTTGGCCTGGTGGGCCTGTTAGGCCTGTTAGGCCTGGTGGACCTGTTAGACCTTGTGGTCCTATTTCACCGGCTGGACCCTGAGCTCCGTCAAGACCTGGTGGGCCTGGTGGGCCTTCTGGGCCTGGTGGGCCTGGTGGGCCTTCTGGACCTTCTGGACCAATTACTTTGATATTACTATCAGTACCGGTTTTGTTGTCACAATCTGTTTCATTATAGCATTCGTTTTCTTGATCTATATCTGGGTTAATCTTACTGGTTGCAATCAAACCTGTGGTCAATCCATTATCATTTACAGTACTTGCTATATTTTGTCCTGTCACCAATCCAAAGATTGGATTCATGGAAATACCGGACATTGTTGTTGTTGTCAATAAAATAGTAAAAGTCAATATCTTCCATTGCATTCTATATGTTCCGTATTTTTCTTTCAATTTACACAATCAAATCTTGATCAATAAATAAAACGATTGTCAATAATTGTTATATCCAAAATATCAAAATATTATCAAATAATTTTCTTATATTCTTTTGAATAATACTATGTATGATAATTGATAGTGCATAAATTTTTTATTTATAATTATACCTATTTTTTTATATCAAATTAAGATCGCAGTTATTTTAAAAGTCATCTGTTATCTCTATAAAATTAAAATCATTCTCTAGTTCAATTCGGATTATTTTGTATAAAAGAACAAACTATATCTATGTTCTACTTACAAGGACAAATGATAGGCTCGTTATAATTAAGATGGTAGTTGTAGAGTAATTAAACTGCAATACAAGAAGGATTGTCAAATAGCATATATCAAAAAATTAGAATGCATATTGAATTCAAAAATCTGTCAATTAATTTTTTCTATATATATAATGATTTTATATTGATGCGAAATATCAATCGTTGAACCAAAAATTACGAATCCAAAGTCAAAAAAGTACCACTAAATAATATACTTCAAATTATTTTTTTTAATAAGAATTTGAATTTTCTAAACATTATTCTTATAATGTAAAATAATAATCAAAAAAAAAATAAAAGATTAAGGATTATGGATTGTCAAAACAAACTGCGTAGGCTGAAACAGTTATTCCGGTTGCATCAGGTGCCTGCATTGTTGCCGTAACTACCCAAGAGGTTGGATTTG
>CAZHFI010000022.1:0-22033 GCA_964531845.1 uncultured Nitrososphaeraceae archaeon | reverse complement strand
TCTGGATGATATTCTACATCTGGAAAATTTTGAGTTATTTGATTAAGATTTACAGTTTGATTAACTGTTGCGGATGCAACAACATTTTCTATACTGACCATTGGTTTTGTTTTTGGCATATTAACTCGCTTTGAATGAACTATATAAATCTATTATATAAATATATTTATAAAATACCAATCAATTATTCCATTACTCTTTATGTGATTATTTATGTTAAATGAATTGTTAAAAAATCGATAAAATAGTAAAATTTTATCAAAAAATGTTCTTTTTACAACGTTACTATTAATTTTACTTTATCTCCTATTTTTAATCCAAGATTGTCTTTGAGGGAAATAGGTGATATTACTTCTAACATTGTCTCGTCATAATGTGTTCTCTCCAGTATCACTATTTCTCCTTCAAAGGATTTTACATGCGAATCTTTTGTTTCTAATGAATCTTTATTTATCTTGGCGATGCTACTGTGATAACATTTAACCCATCCATATGTCCTCACATTATCATTAAATCCTTTTATGAAAATACCAGAATTGTTTATAAGTTCTCTTTTTGTTAACATAAATATCTTTTCGGTTAATTTTATATTTAATGTTCCTGGAAATGGAATGTATCCTAATTTTTGTTCAAATTGTTTTTTGTAACCTTCAAGAGAAACATAGTATGCTCCTTCTCCCATGCCAGCTACTACAGTACCTTCAAATTCCATTTTTTTTGATTTTTCTATGGCATTTTTCAGTATTGCATACAAATTCTGAACTTCAAGAAATCCTTTATCGGTTAATTTAAGGCAAAATCTTCTTCCTCTTTTGTGTCTCTCTATCAATTCGTTCTTTTCAAGCTCTATCAAATGTTTCGAAGCTGCCTGTTGCGATTTGTTTATCTTTTTTGCTATATCTTCCGTAGTGAATTCAATAAAATTAAACCTTCCTCCTTGAAGCAATATTTCTAATAAAGTTAAAATATGACGTGGCTTTATATCCGCCATTTTTTCACAGTCTGGTTATAATATAATATAATAATGTGCTTTGATAAAAAAAATAGAATAAATTAACTTGAAGTTAATCCAAGTTGAGAAAATGTGTTTAATTTAATCGCAGATCTGTTTTTTATATCTCCTTGTCTGTGCGCGATTATTTGTTCTATTCCAGCTTTATCTGCCGCATCTAATAATCTCTGAGTTATTATTCCATCTAATATCAATATTTTAGCGGCGTCAATTTCGTTTATTTTTTTAACTACATCTGATACCGGTAATCTAATTAGTATTTTCTTGTTTTCGTCAAGAACTATGGCTTCTAAAGTTTCATTGATCTGATTAAATGCATCTCCTATGACAGGGTCTGTGTTTTGAAATTCTGGTTTTGTCTTCTTCAGATCAAGTGACTCATCTTCGCCTGCATTTCGGTCTTTTTCTTCGGCTCCCTGAAATATCTGTTGCTGGTTATAACGATCTGTCCTCTGGGAATGATGTCTTCTGCTACTCTGAGATGTTGTCTGTACGTGAGTTTGAGTAACATTCTTTGTTGGTTCTCCGTAAATCTGTTGTGCTTCTTTTAAGATTTCTGATATTTCAAGTGGAGTACATTCTTCAACCTCACTTCCCTGAGGCGCACGCAATACCTTATCAATTTTAACAACACCGTGCAATTCCTTTAGGATGAGGTCTGCTGCTCTGTCGCCATCTAGAAAGGCAATAACTTTCTTACCTGCAGTTAGTTTGGTAACACTTTCATCAATCCTTGCTCCTTCAATTGCAATGGCGTTATCATATCCTGCACGAAGTAAGTTTATTACATCTGCTCTTCCTTCAACAAGGATTATCCAATCTGAATTAAATACACCAGTACCGCATGCTAGTTGTCCACTACCAAAAGAAGTAAGCTTACCTGGTTTGCTCGCATCGTATACATCCTTTAGCATTTCCTCTCCTTCACTAATTGTTTTGGTAGCCCATTCTTGAACTATCTTCTTGGCTCTATCGACAATCACTTTCTTTTTAATCGCTCTTATATCATCTATTCCACCCAAAGAAAACCGTGCCTGAAAAGGACCTACTTTGTCTATACTTTCTATTGCTGCTGCTATTAATGCTGCAGTCGATATGTCTGTGCTCATTGGGATCAACGCATCTCCCTTTGCTATGTTCGCTTTTTGATCTACGTTTACTTCTATTCTACCAACTTTTGATACCTTCTGCAATTCGTTTAAATTCATCTCTGGGCCAAGCAATCCTTCTGTTTGGCCAAATATTGCTCCTATTATATCGGCTTTTTCTACTAGTCCATCAACTTCAAATTTTAATTTAACGTGATATTTTACTATACCAGTGTTAGGCAAATTCATAACCTCATATTACTATTATTTAGTGATGATATGGGATGGTTGCACGAATATAAGTGCTTTGACATTTGAAAATACGATTTTTTCAAAATAATTAAAAAGAATATCAAGAGAATGTAAATATTAATCTCTTTTTTAAAAATATTTAAATTTCAAAATTTCAAAAAAATGATTCAATCAAGTTAGAAATATTTAATTTGTTCATAATTGAATTTATTAATGCCTAATGTATATGAATCTAGATTTTATTTTTAATCAAATTCCCAACCATAAATCTTTAGAAAATCTAATTATGAATATTGGAGGTTCAGAATGGGCAATAATTATTTTTTTATTCTTATTTTTAATAGTTGGTTCAAAAAAACTTCCTGAATTTACTAGATTGCTTGGGCGTGCGGTAGGAGAATATCAAAAGACTCGTGAATCTTTTTTCCAAAATATTCCTAATTCTGATGATAATGATCCATTGAAGACTAGAGACAAAGGCAATAATATTACTTTGAATCAGGAAAGTAAAAATTCAATTTCAATTGATAAGGATATACAACAAAATTCCATTTATAATTTAGGTAAATCAATTACTGGTCCCATTGCTACAGAAAGAGAAAAACTTGAAAAAATTGCTCTATCTTTGGGAATCACTGATTTGAATAAATCAGATGATGAATTGAGAATAATAATAAATAAAAAAATGGGATTTTAATATTTTTTAAAAAAATAATTATTAAAGTCTTAAAAGTTCTATTTTTTTAATGATATCTTTGTTTTTTATGATTTATTATATTCAACATTTAAATAATATTATATTCACAAACTGAGGTATGTCTGAAACAATTAATCCTTATGAGGTAGCTTTAAGACAACTTGATGAAGCTGCAAAATATTTAGACTTGGATCGCGGATACCATGATATTTTGGCCACTCCTAAAAGAGTACTTACCGTTTCCCTTCCTGTAAAGATGGACGACGGAAATATCCATGTTTTTACTGGTTATCGTTCACAACATAATGATGCTAGAGGGCCATTCAAAGGTGGCATAAGATATCATCCAGGAGTAACCATCGATGAAGTGAAAGCATTATCAATGTGGATGACATGGAAATGTGCAATAGCTGATATCCCATATGGCGGTGGAAAGGGAGGTATTATTTGTGATCCTAAACAGATGTCAAATGGAGAATTAGAAAGACTCACAAGAAGATATGCATACATGATTTCTGATATCATAGGTCCTTTCAGAGATGTTCCTGCTCCAGATGTTTACACTGGTGGAAAAGAAATGTCTTGGATAATGGATACCTACTCTATTATTAAAGGAAATTATAATCAACCAGAAGTGATTACTGGCAAGCCACTTACTCTTGGTGGTTCACTAGGAAGAAATGAAGCTACGGGTAGAGGATTGGCATTTACAGTTAGAGAAGCTGCAAAAAAATTACAGATAGACATGCACAAGGCCAATGTATCAGTTCAGGGATTCGGAAATGCAGGGCAATTTTCGGCTAAACTCGTAGAAGAGCAAGGTGCAACTGTAATTGCAGCTTCTGATTCAAAAGGAGCTATCTTTAATAGAGAAGGAATATCTGTAGATGCGCTTATCAAACATAAACAGGAAACGGGGAGCATAATTTCGTTTCCAGGATCAAAATCAATAAACAATGACGAACTATTAGAAACGGACTGTACAATTCTTATTCCAGCCGCACTAGAAAATCAGATTACGGGTTCTAACGCCAAGAATATCAAGGCCAAGATTGTTGCAGAGGCTGCAAACGGACCTACCACTCCCGATGCTGATGATATTTTATATAAAAATGGAACCCTTGTAATACCAGACGTTTTGGCTAACGGCGGTGGTGTTACTGTATCATATTTTGAATGGTTACAGAACCTTCGAAGAGATTACTGGACAGAGGAAGAAGTCAATCAAAGGTTGGACAAAAACATCACTAAAGCTTTCCTAGATGTTTACAATACACATGAGCAATTTAATATTAATATGAGGACTGCAGGTAACGTAGTTGCTGTTAATAGAGTAGTTGAGGCTATGAAACTCAGAGGACTTTGGCCCTAACCTCTATTATGTTCTTAATTTTTTTTTAAAAATTTTACAAAATAATATTCAAATTCTAAAACCTAAATAAAATAAGGGTTTATTCTGTCGAAAATGAGTGTCCACATGAACAACTTTTAGTTACGTTTGGATTATTTATTTTAAATCCAGAACCCATCAAACTATCGATGTAATCGATATTTGCTCCTTTTAGATATCTTTGACTATAACTGTCCACCAATATCTTTATTCCTTGTTGCTCAAGCACCAGATCATCCTCTTCTGATTTCTCTTCAAATCCCATGCCATATGACAATCCAGAACAACCTCCGCCAGTAACATATACTCTTAAAAACAAAGTGTCCTTTCCTTCTTGTTTCATAAATTCCATTACTTTTTCAGCAGCTTTTGGGGTAACTACTATGAGTTCTGTTTGATGTGCAGCTTCCATAATACAAATTGTTTTAAATTGAAATATAAATTTTCCCTAAATAATATTTTTTGAAAAATGTCTAGACCATATTACAAAATACATATCTTCCATATCATCATAAATTGTCTAATACAATAAAAAATAAAATTGAATCAGTCTACTAGTTATTGGGTGTCATGTAAAATTTTCGACCATTTAGCAAGAGAACCAGCAGCTGTTGCCCATGTGGTTACTGAATGATAAACTGGAACATTTGCATCTTCTATCCTTTTTGATATTCTTTCTGTGAACGGTCCTCCCATTGCACCGACCAATATCGGTTTTTTGTTTTGTTTATGGAAATCAGCCAAAATTTGTACTATTGTCTCTTCTAAGGGGTCATCTTGGAAGACAAACCATGGCATTATAATGTCAACATTTGGGTCATTCATGAAAGTTTCAATGGCAAACTTATAATCATCAGCATTTGCCGAACCTGTTACGTCACATGGATTTCCAATGACATAAGTAGCCGGGTAATGTTCTTTTAATGCCTTCTTGCTTTCCTCACTCAAATCAGCAATTTGCAGACCTAGTCTTTCAAAATGATCAATTGCGTTAATGATGGGCCCTGCACCATTAGTAACCATGGCCACTCTGTTACCTTTTGGAATAGGTTGCCATGTTAACGCCTTCAGTGAAGCAGTTAACTCTTCATAACTATCAACCGAAATTATCTTTGCCTGATCAAAAGCTCCTTTTACTACAGCATAAGATCCACCAAGAGAACCGGTATGTGATGCAGCCTGTTTAGCTCCTCTTTGCGTTCTCCCGTTTTTAAATACAATTATCGGCTTCTTTCTTTCTGTTATTACTTTCTTGGCAGTATTCATAAATTTCCTACCATCGCCAAGTCCTTCAACATATAACCCAATGACCTTTGTATTATTATCTTCTGAAAGATACCAAATCATATCCGCTTCATCAACATCAGACCTATTTCCATAGGATATCATTTTGCTCATCCCAAAAGAATCGGATGTTTCCATAAATGCGATACCGACAGTTCCACTTTGCGATAGAAATGCAACATCTCCCTTCTTTGGTCTTAACATTCTATCATGTCCTTGGAATGCACAATCTAATCTATTTTCTCCATTAAACATTCCTATGCAATTTGGACCAATTATCCTGATCTTTAATTTCTGTGATAATTCTTTCACCATCGCTTCAATATCAGCTCTTTCACCTCCCAATTCTTTTCCTCCACCGGATATTACCACCACGTTGTGAATTCCCTTTTGTCCACAAACCTCAAGAAGGTTTGGAACAAACTTCAAGTCAACAGTTACAACTACCAGGTCAATCTTTTCAGTTATATCTGCAAGGCTTTTGTACGCTTTTAGGCCCATTATTTCTGGATAGCCTTTTGCATTGACTGGAAAAATCTTTCCTTTATAATCCCTTTTTGCAAGGCTGATTAAAACAGAATTTCCTACCTTACCTTCTTCAGGCGATGCTCCAATCAATGCGATAGATTTTGCATTAAAAAACGTATCCATATGACCTGAATCTGGAGATGCATTAGAAATTACGTTTTCATCAATTTTTTCTTTTAGTAAAATTTTTGCATCCACTACATAATAGTCATTAGGATAGACTATGATGGGATTAAAATCAATGCTATCATAATATTTGGCATTATCATATCCTAAATTTCCAATATTTACGATGGCTTGTGCAAGCATGTCGATATTTACTGCTTCTGCACCTCTAAACCCACTTAGTATTGCCTTTCCTTTTAATTCATCGATCATTTCAATCGCATCTTGTTGGGTTATAGGAAGTACCCTAAAAGCAACATCTTTGAAAATTTCTGTATAAATTCCACCTAATCCCATCATAATGACTGGACCAAATTGTAGATCATTTTGTAGACCTACTATCAATTCTATTCCGCTAGGGACCATCTTCTCAAGAAGAACTCCTTTAACATTGAATTTGGTTGATAATCTATTATACATGTCTGAAAAAGTTTCCTTCACCTCATCGGAATTTTTAAGTCCGACCTTAACTCCTTTTACATCCGTTTTATGTAATATCTCTTCTGACACAATTTTTGCAACAAGGGGAAAACCTAATTCTTCTGATTTTGTTTTAGCATCATTTTCGTTGGTAACAAGTTCATATTTTGGAACCTTGATTCCATATGATGTTAAAACCCTCTTTGCTGATTCTTCAGTAATTATTTTATTTTTTTGTGAAAATGCATCATCAAAAATTTTACTGACATTCGAATTTGAAGACATTAGATAGGAAAAATTGAAAGCTTTTAATTAACTTTACGTGTATTAAGTCCAATTGTTTCCATATCTGTCGATTATGACGGAATTACATTCATAATATTGTACTTTTAGGTTCAAAAGCATCTATTTTATTGATTAACATTCTTCTTCTTGTCTCTTCTGTAATTAATTCTCTGATATCTTCTATCATCATTCTACCAATGTCTAATTTTCTCCTGAGTCCTGATATGATGTTATCGTAAATTGCAAACGGGTAGACTAGATTATAGATCTCCTGAACCTTCTCAAATAATTTCATAGAACAATCAAAATCTCCTTCTCTCATTTTATCATAAATCAATCTTTTCACTTCACCAATACAATCCAAGATACCGTTCAGATAGGCTGAATTTGAAGCACACATTTCATCAATCGATGGAATTTCTTTATCTGTTTTTATTGCCTTTAGCATCAAGGCTTCCACATATTCCTGCTCTGCAGTAAATATTATTCTTTCAAGGTCGGTTTTTGAATATTTTTTTAGTTCAGCCAATACAGTTTGCGCATTGTCTAATTTTTTTTCGCTTTCGTTAATTTTATCTTGATGCAGGTCCACAATGGCTTTACTACACAGAATGATTACATTTCTATTTTCTTTGATAAGATATTCTCTACGTTCCTCAATAATCTTTAATTCTTTGTCGATAATCTCAATTGAATCTACAAGTTTTTTATCCAGCATATGCATCTCATTTATTGAAATTATATTTTAACTCATCTAGACAATATTTCAAGTTGAAAATTGGGTGTTTTAATTAAGACAACCTTTTTTATTAAAGATTCAATTACCTTTTGCTATTGGGAAATATTAGACGAAGTAGAGGATATAGTTATGAGTATTCTTTGGTAAAGAGAATTAACTTAAAAACAAATTGGAACGCCCGTAGATTGGGTGGTTCCAGTACTGGTCTACCAGATATTGTTGCAGTAAACAATAAAACTGCGACTATTTTGTCCATTGAGGCAAAATCTGGAACAGGAGATAATCTGTATATTCCGCAAGACCAGATTGAACGTTGTTTTGGAATAACTACTATGTTCAGTTATTACAGGAATAGACATGTAATTTTTGCTTTTAAATTCATGAGGAAAAAAAGGACAACAAAAAATAAAGAAAAAATATACGAAAAACGCAAACTCGTAGAGTATTATAAAATAGCAGATCAAATTTACAAAAAAAAAACAATTCCGATTATAAAATGCACATACGATGGAAGAATCTATTCTCTTGCAGACGGAAAAACCACAATAATGGATCTTCCTGACTATATTATGCCATTTTAGGACGATTTTTCTCTTACTAGGTAAATACTTTTGTTACATTCAAAGAAATTTATATAAGAATTTTAGAATTATTAAAATAAGTTATTGGGTTTGATTACTAAAAATATCAAAATGCACGTAAAAGGAAGATCAAATACAAAAAAAAATATAAAAATTGAAACGACAAAGAAATATAATTCTGATAAAAAATCTCTTTTTAGTTATAATAATATAACAATAACTTCTGACCAGATGTATCAAATAGAAGATAATGGCAGTAGGATGGGATTTTCTAAATCTCATATGATGGAAAATGCTGGACATGGTATAGCAGATTTTATCATATCTAGATTTGACAATAATTTATTGGATAAAAAAATTGTTTTTATCTGTGGAACAGGAAATAATGGTGGTGATGCTATGGTTGCTTCTAGGCATCTGTCATGTAATTATGGATTAAATTTGTTCATAATTGTAGTTGGAAATTCTAATAAAATAAAATCTTATGAAGCAAAGATGAATTGGTCCCTTATCCAAAAGTTAAGAAACTTGACTGTTTTGTACTGTAGTGGTGATTCATTTAATTCCAAGTCTAATAATATTGAAAATGATGAATTAATTAAAAATGTAATCAAAACTAGTGATATTATTGTCGACGGAATTTTTGGAACAGGACTAAAAGATGAGATAATTGACCCTCAAAAAACCATTATTGAGATGATAAATAAATCTAAAGCATATGTGGTTTCAGTCGATGTTCCCTCAGGGATAGATCCAACCACTGGAACAAAAAAATCTATATGCGTTAAGGCAGATGCTACAGTCACTTTCCATAGGATTAAAAATGGATTGATAAAACCCATGGCAAAAAAATATTGTGGCGAGCTTTACCTTGAAAAAATCGGGATTCCATGTGAAGCTGAAGAAGGAGTAATATTGTAAATGACTATTAAAATAGAACAAATACCGGTTGGTAGAATGGCAAATTTTTCCTATATTATTTATGATCCAGAAATACTTGAATCAATTGTAGTGGATCCATCATGGGATCTTGAAAAAATTTTCGATTTTGTAAAAAAAAATCAATTGTCTGTAAAGTATGTACTAAATACCCACACACATTTCGATCATATATTGGGAAACGACCAAGTTTCGTTGATGACTGGAGCAAAAGTAATCCAACATAAAAATTCTGGCGAACCTCATGACCTTTCTGTCAATAATGGTGATCTGATAACTCTGGGAAAATCTAAAATTCGTGTAATTTTTACACCGGGGCATTCTCCAGATAGTATCTGTCTTGTTGTAGATGAAAAATATTTGCTAACTGGAGATACACTTTTTGTTGGAAATTGTGGAAGAACAGATCTTCCTGGAAGTAATCCAGAACAAATGTATGAATCATTATTTCATACAATTGCCAAGATGGATGAATCTCTTATTATCTATCCAGGACATAACTATGGTCATGTACCTGTTTCTACTATCGGAGATGAGAAAAAGAATAATTATATACTCCAAGAAAGAACAAAAGATGAATTTTTGGAATTTATGGGTATCAGTGATTAAGGTGTATATGAGGTAAGTTCAAATAATGCATTTAAATAATCTTAATCCTAAAAATCAAAGAAATTTTTTTGATTTTCAAATAAAAAATCCTTTATTTATCTGTGTAATTTCTCATACTGATACAAGTGAAATTTCAGGCTTGACAATAGCTGGGGCAAATCCTGAGATGATTAAATATACACCGGCAGCTGATGCTGAATTTTTGTATTATGGAAAGTGTAAATGTATAGAAGGGATTCCTGCTTCTCCAGATGGAAAACCCACTCCAGCTCTGATAACACGAACAATGTTACAGAATTTTAATATACCGTTTATGGTGGTTAATTCTGGAACAAAAATCAATCCTTCAATTCCTTATTTTTCTTTTAACGTTTCACCTGGAAAAAATATTGAGCATTTTGATGCGTTATCTTTATCTGAAACTAAAAAATGTTACGAATATGGAAAAATTCTAGGAGAACAGCTTTCAAAAATAAATGATTTTGTAGTAATCGGTGAGAGTATACCCTCTGGAACTACGACCGCATTGGGTGTAATGATTTCCATGGGAATTGAAGCGTATGGTAAAGTTAGTAGCAGTATGCCTGATAATCCTAGTACGTTAAAAAAGACAATCATAGAAAATGCAATGAAGAAGAAAAATGTCTCCTTTGGCTCGCTTAAAGAAGATCCATTCAAAGCAATATCACTATTTGGTGACCCAATGATTCCTTCCGTTGCAGGCATTGCTAGTGGGCTAATTGAAAATGATAAAAAAATAATGCTTGCAGGTGGAACACAGATGTGTGCTGTTACAGCCATTCTAAAATCATTAAATTTTAATATGAACAAAGTTTCTATAGGCACAACTTCTTTTATCATAGATGATCCATCATCAGATTTTATTAGTCTTGCTGCTTCCATATCAGACGAAATATCTTTGTACGGGGCCAAACTAGATTTAGAAAAATCTGTAAAGGATGGTTTACGTGCCTATTCAAAAGGGTTTGTTAAGGAAGGTGTCGGAGCCGGGGGTGTCTCAATACTGTCCACGTTGCTTGCAGAAGAAAACATAACTAGTAATATACTGTTGTCATATATTGAGAAAGAATACGAATATAGTATAGAAAGATATATGCCTACAAATAGGTAATTTATGTTATTGATAAATTTTCTTTATCATTCTACTTTATCATATTCTATATAATTGATCTCCCAATTCAACTTTTATCTGAGAACTTTTGCTTCCTGGAATAGGGGTATTTAATCTTATTACCCGCACATTTAGGTTTCGTTTTTCACAGTTAGATGATATTTCTTTTTCATTATGTGCTTGGTCATATCCTAATGCTATGATATCTGGTTTGACAAATTCGACAGTATCAAACAACGTGCCTTCTTTTCCTACGATAGCTATGTCAACAAATTTTAATGCAGAAACTAATTCTTTTCTGAGATTTTCATCATGATAAATTTTTCTATCCTTTCTTATCTTTAAAGCAGTTTGGGTGGTAGCTATTACAACTACTAGTACATCCCCATAACTTTTTGCCGCCTTTAACGTATATATATGACCTGGATGAAGAACATCAAAAACTCCACCTACAAGTATCACCTTGATTGCGTCTCTGCCTAAAAAAGTTAATTGAATCTTATTAGTATGATAATTCGTTTCTATATAGCCTAATTTTTTTAATTCTATTAATCTTTTATCCAGTAAATTTTTGTTAAGCAGAAAATTATCTTCAAGTTTTTCACTATCTTGATTTTCTGGAACAAGATTACTGATAAATAATTTTGAAAGAATTAATTTGTCAATTGAATTCAATATTTCAAAGAACTATCATTTTTACAGTATATAGTTATTCCTATTGATAAAATTTGTATATTCTTAATGATACTCATAAACCTTTTATTAGGATTTACGAACCAGTAGAGATATTGGTAAAGTTCTGTCCTGAATGTGGAGGCGAATTAAAGATGGATTCATCTACAAAAAATTTCTTATGTAAAAGTTGTGGTCTGTTTACTTCGATCGAAAAAATCGAGGAGTTAAGGGACAAATCTGCTAATGTAGATATCGATAAAAAACGAAGAAAACACGACGATTATTTGGATTGGTGGCAATCGTCTAAAAAGGAAAAACAACAACATTAGGTTTTTTATCTTTTTTGCATAACATACTTTCTAGACCAACTCTTCTTTTGCTCTCTTACTTATCTCGTCTTCGAAAGAAATATTTTTATCTTCTTTTTCTGTTTTGAGCACATTTATTACTTCTACATCAGAAATATAGGGAAAATTTTTTATTTTTTTTACTAGATTTATCAATTCATCTTTATCTTTAGTTCTTATTTTCAGAAATAAATCATATTTTCCATAGATTTCATGGATTTCTAATATTTCGTTTATTTCCTTTAACATCTCTATGATCCTATCCTGTTTATTACCGATTACGTTCATTCCAAGGTATGCAAGAATGTTATATCCAATTAATTCATGGTTTAGACTGATTGTAAATTTGTTTATAATACCTTGGTAAAGAAGTCTCTTGACTCTCATATGAACCGTGGCATCAGAAATTCCTATTTCTTTTGCTATTTCTACAAAGGGAGTGGATGAATTTTTACTGAGTATCTCGATTATTTTTAGGTTTATATAATCCAATTGAACATTACGAAATACCATTTCTATCAGTATCTCCGGTTTTCATAAATAAATGCTTTATTCCAAAAAATTAATTGTTAGTTGTTAATAATAATTGATATTTCTTTGGTCATTAAAAAATTATTTTATATTTTAGTATCTGACTGATTGTTTATACTGAGATATCAAAACATGTCGGAAAATAATTAATATTAATAAATAGTTTATATCAGTAAATCTTCTGATCTTGATGACTCTTAAACATTGTAACAAATGTGGTCTGGAACAGATTGTTTATTACAGAAAATATTCAGGAGAATACCTGTGTAAAAAATGCTTCATATCTTCAATTGAATCAAAAACATTAAAGACCATATCAAAATATTCAATGATAAAACATAGCGATAAAGTGGCTGTGGGAGTATCTGGTGGGAAAGACAGTCTTGCACTTTTGTTCATCTTAAAACGAATTCTAGATAAAAAGAAAATCCCTGGACTTGTTGCAGTTACCATTGACGAAGGAATTCATGGATATCGAGATGAATCTTTGAATATAGTAAAAGAATTTTGTTCTAAATTGAACGTTGAAAATAAAATTTTTTCCTATAAAGATTTTTTTGATTTGACCATGGATCAAGCGATTATTGCAAGAGGTTCTGAGAAAATCTCTTCATGTTCTATCTGTGGTACTTTTAGAAGGCGGGCACTTGATTTGGCAGCTGAAAATGTAGGCGCAAATATTTTGGCCACTGCTCATAATCTGGATGATCATCTTCAATCTTTTTTAATAAATCTATTTTCAGGCGATGTAGAGAGAATATCATGGATTCATCCTGCACCAATAGTATATGGAAACAATTTAAAAAAAATCAAACCTTTTATCGAAATATATGAACAGGAGATAGTCTTTTATGCACTACAACGCGATATTCCATTTCAGACCGAAACATGTCCATATTCTAGTGAAAGTATCCGTTCTGAAATTCGAGAGTTTTTAAATATACTAGAACAGCAAAGCTCTGGGATTAAATACAATCTGTATAACTCTTCTTTAAAGGTTTCATCAAGATTGAAGTCTTCCAATCAAATTCAGAGATTGACATGTAGTATATGTAAGCAGGACTCATCTGGTGATATATGCTCCGTATGTAACAATCTAAAAATACTTAGAGATTGATAGAAATGAAATAACATGAAGCCTTGAATGTTTATTTACTTTTGAAATGGATTATGCATAAATGAAATGTAAATGAAATCTTTGAAACAAATATAATATAATCAAGATATTTTATTTATGGAGACGGGGAGGGTCGGGGTGCTAGCCGTACCCCAAACTGGAAATCGGCTTTATGCTAGGATCAGTAACTGCTAGGTAAATCCATAGATGGGAGTTACCTACTTGGTCTGTTGAAATGAAATCACGCCGAATCGGATGGATATGAACAACATTCTTCACGAAGGTGAAGTTTTGATTGTGTATACTCGAAATGGGTGAGGTCCGGGAGGGAGCAACCCTAAGGTCACATATCCATGCTGGCTCGTCTACGTGGTGGATCGTACAGATCTTGAGATTGGGGCTTTTTTCTATGGTGGTACTGGTAGGCCGTCTCCACTCTAATAAAATGGCGATTTGTTGGCAAGATTAATTTTTCAATATTTTATGACCATTTTCTTTTTTAATTTGTCTTGATGGCTCTAACAGATAAATAATGATGATGTTTTAACCGTGGATTGACATTTTATATCTACCGTGTAATATTATCTTTATAAGGAAAAATGTCTTGTTCTAATTAAATAGTTATTAATAGTTTGTATGATTCTAAAAATTGAACATACGTTTGGACACTAGAACAATGTTGACGGTTGAGCGGTTTATAAATCTTAAATTTGTCACGATTGAGATATTTAGTGATTGATAGTTTCTGATCTACAAATCATTAACAAATACATTTGTTGTTTTATGAATATAAAATATATCTTTCTATACAGACTGTAAGATATGAAAAATTTTCTTTAATCAATATAATCCATTACAAATTACAATTAATTTAAATTCCTTAAATAAATAAATATTATATCTCGATGTATGGCATTCGATGGGCGAACTGACTATAATGTGAATCATTATAGAATGAAGACCAAAGTCCATACATCGAGGTTTACACCATACAGCGTTGAATTATTTATCATTCAATTACTCTATTTGGACCCACAACTAATTTTCAGGTGAGATCACAACGATGCTATCGCCTTTTAGTAAAATATTTCCAAGTTGTTGTGAAGTATCATTGAAATATTCAGTTGAATTTTCTAATACTAAGTTCATATGTTGATCAAACTTCACTAGAATACCTCTGACCTTTCTATCTCCTTTAAGCTTTATAAATATGGATTTTCCCACACTTTCACTTAATACTTTGGCAGTAATATCTACGGACAATAAATTTCTAAGTTAATAATCATTATATATTTCATTATGCAACATTCTAAATTTAAAAAATTAGAATTTATATTAAACATCTTGTGCTCTTATAGTATCTGTATAAAAATTTAAAATAATGAAAATCTATCTTATTGAAATTGCTAGTATGTAACTTCTTTTGGTATAATTATTTACCTAAGTTAATCTTCTTTATTACCATATTCTTATAGCCATTGTCTGATACTATAACAATATGCTGAAAGAATAGATTAAAAATTTTCCATCTATCGGTTTCGTGTTTTTTGTTAAGGTTGTATATTCTCATAGATTGCCTCTACTTTTAATCTATGTGGATAATGTGTTAGTCAACAAATTAAGCTTTGGTTATATTGAAAAGCAGCTGTTGTGATTTTTCCATTATCTATGAATATTTTTTGAAATCTTCAAATCTGTGTAACTACATACTTTATATTATAGACACTTGTGAGGCTCTTGTTCTAAACTTTATGGATTGTATCATTAACTATTATTTAACAGCGTAATATAGTTTGTTTTGGTGATTTTCATTACTAACACATGCTAATTGAAAATAACCTAGGTTTATAATTTTGTCAACATTGAACAATATTTTCAATGTTACAGGAACATTCAAATACATATTTACTTCCACTGATTTTTTCTCGAACGAAAAATATTCTATATACTAGAAGTTGAATAAAGAAAGAAGAAATATTTTACTTAAATTTTTGTTTACATTAATGCAACATCATGAGGTTGGCTTTCTGTAAATCCAGCAGCTGTCATTTTAATAAATTCGGCGTTTTCCTGCATCTCAAGGATGGTTTTTGCACCACAATAGCTCAACCCAGACCTCAATCCTCCTACCAGCTGTTTGACGATCTCTACAACACTTCCTTTATAGGAAACCATTGCCTCGACACCTTCAGCTACATAATCGTTTAGATCCTCAGAATCAATAACAGCAGTTCCTTCCTCTCTCACTTTCCGTCCTAGGGAAGCATAGAATGAAGCCATACCTCGGTAAATCTTGTATTTTTTCCCGTTTTTAACAAGCGTTTTGCCAGGACTTTCATCGGTTCCACCCAGTAAACTGCCTACCATTACACTAGATGACCCTGCTGCCAATGCTTTTGTAATATCACCGGATGTTCTTATTCCTCCATCTGAAATAACAGGAATATTATATTTTTTGGCAACCTCAACACTATCTAATATCGCTGTAAGTTGTGGAACTCCTGAGCCAGTTATTACACGTGTAATGCAAATTGAACCAGACCCTACACCAACTTTTACCGCATCAACCCCCGCCTTTATGAGGTCCTCGGTTCCCTTTCCTGTTGCGACATTACCTGCTATTAATTCACAATTTGGAAATGCCTTTTTAATAAGATGTACTGTATTTATCGCGTTATCGCTATGTCCATGTGCTATATCAACAACAATTACATCTGCACCAGCATTAAGTAATTCTTCTGTTCTTTCTAGATAATCTCCTTTTACACCAACAGCAGCACCGACAAGTAACCTTCCTTTTTTATCTTTGGAGGCGGATGGAAATTGATTAATTTTTAAAATATCCTTAGTTGTTATTAGTCCTGCTATTTTATTATCCTCATCGACCAGTGGAAGCTTCTCGATTTTATTTGAATGTAAAATTGTCCTAGCTTCTGCGATTGGGGTTCCTTTTTTTGCAGAAACTACATCTTTAGTCATTACTAAAGAAATAGATTTATCTAGATTGTCTTCAAAAAGCATATCACGTTTAGTTAAAATTCCTGCAAGTTTTCCATTGTTTTCAACTAAAAGCCCAGAAACACCAAAATGTTCCATTGCTTTTTTAGCTTCCTTTACTGTGGAATTAACATTAACAGTATAGGGTTGTTCAATCATTACCGATTCAGAGCGCTTTACTTTTAAAACTTCATCAACTTGATCTTCAATTGTTAAGAATCGATGGATAATTCCTATCCCTCCTTCTCTAGCTAGCGCAATGGCCATAGCTGATTCAGTTATTGTATCCATATTTGCACTAACCAAGGGGATATTAATTGAGATATTTTGTGATAATTTTGTTCTTAAATCCGTTTGAGATCTAGAGATTATTGGAGAACGTTTTGGAATTAGTAAAACATCATCAAATGTTAATCCTTCTTTTATTATCAATATTCCATTTTCATATTTGTCGATAGTCCGATTATAAGCGTTTTGGATTAAAAATCAAAAAAATGCAGTATCGATTTAAATAAAAAAATCAATTGTTATACGGATAAATTGAAAAGTTACAATCAACAATGTGAAACAATAACTACATTATTAGGAATTTCTTTTGTTTTTGTGTTTGGTTTGATAAAGTTGAAGCATAGTTAAAGAGATTGAGGTTTCATAAACATTGTGAGTCCTAATAATATTTGCACCATTCAATATAGAAATAATTTCTGAGACTATCGAAGGAATTAGTCTCTTATCTGTTTTCAGATTGAATAAATGTCCAAGAAATGATTTATGAGATACAGAAATACAAATTGGTTTTGATAAAGATTTTAGTTCAGAAAGATCAGAAATAATTTTAAGATCTCTAATATACCAAGGCATATCATCCATTAAAGAATAAAAATCGTTTAAACCATCATTCCTAAAAAAACCAATTGATGGATCAATAATAATTTTATTTTCAGAAATACCGTATTTTCTTGCGATCTGGCTACTCTCTTCCAATAACTTTTTTGTACTATATATCTCCCCACTCACACTTTTTGATTTATTCGCATTATATGCTCCTAATATAATAGGCAATTTAGATTTTGATACAACACTTGGCATTTCTTCGTCATATTTTAGACCAGAAATATCATTTATAATATCAACACCTTGGTCTATTGCAAATTGAGCAACTTTTGCCCTCGGAGTATCAACAGAGATAGGAATATCAAAATTTTTTTTGATGAATTCAATTATATTTCCAAATCTTGAAATCTCTTCTTCGGTACTTATCATGTTTTTAAGATAAGGAGCTGTGGACATTGCTCCCATATCAATAATATTTGCTCCATTTCTAGACATTTTTTTAACAGTTTTGAATATATCTTCTTTTGAAATTCTAATTGATTTTTTGTTAAATGATTCTGCACTGAGATTAATTATACCCATAACCTTAGGAAATGATTTTTCATTAATCGTTATTTTTCCGATAGATAAATTAAACAATCTTATTAAATTGTTTGAGTATTTTATTTATATTTCTTAATTTTTCTAATTTTTTTAGAAACACAAGTAATCATATGGGAAAAGATGTAAATTTAGATGTAATATTTTAAAATGATGTCAATAAAAAACCATTAATATAAGACTATCTTTCAAATAAATTACATAAAATATCACGAGGAAACAATAAATGATTTCTATCGATAATGAAACTATCTTTAAAGTAATAAGATCCCGGAATCCGTCTTCAGTAGCAATAAATGGTCCTGAAGGGTTAATAGCAAAGATTCAGGACTCTGCTCAAAAAATTTCTGACCAGTTTAACATTCCAGTTTATATTATAGGCGATGCATGCTGGGGTTCATGTGACATAAATACACATGCGGCAGATGTGCTTGGAGTAGACATTTTGTTTAATATAGGACACACAATATCAATGGATACGTTTGGACAAAAAGTAGTCATGATTAATGCTTTTGATGACATAGATTTTGAAAAAATTGCCAGAAAGTGTGCAGAGGAACTAAGAAATCAATTTAAAAACATATCTGTATTGACAAATAGTCAACACTTATTCCAACTTGAAAAGGTAAAAAATATTTTTATTGAAAATGGGTTTAATGTTATTAGTGGAAAAGGCAAAGGCCATCTAAATGAATCTCAAGTATTTGGATGTGAGTTCTATCCGGCGTATGATACACAGCATATGATAGATGCATACGTTTTTCTTGGCCAAAGTATGTTTCATTCACTAAGCATTGCGATGGTTACAGATAAACCAACATACATGCTTGACCCATATTATGAAGAATATTCTCTCGTAAATGAAAATGCAAAAAAATTCGAAAAAAGGGCCGTTTTACAAATTTATAAAGCTGTAGACGCAGAAACCATCGGCATAATAATAGGACTCAAAGACGGACAATTTTCAAAGAAAAAAGCTCTTGACTTTAAGAGAACATTTGAGAAATTGGGTAGGAAGGTTCAACTTATCGCTCTCACAGATATTACTGAAGATAGAATTAATAATTTTAGAGGTATCGACGCCTTCATTCAGGTAGCCTGTCCTAGGATTTCTACAGATAATCCCTTTAAAAAACCAGTTTTATCCGTACCCCAAGCATCTGCACTGATTAAGATTATTAAGAATGAGCCAATCGATGAATTTTTAAAAATACGACATTGGTTATAGTGACCAATTCTCCCAAAAACTTCGACTACTTTACCGGAATTGTACAGTTGGATATGTTTAACATTCCAGAAATCAAATTATATAAAGAATGAATTTTTGATTTAGTATAAATTATAATTAATTGAAAATTTTTTGTATTAGATATAAATGAAATATTTTCTAAGGCCGGTTTATCTAGATTCAATTAAAAGTATTTAATAAATCTAATTCACTTGGGTTTTCATTTACCTGTTCATTAAACCTTTGTATGTTTTGTTTCCAATTTTGAAAGTCTAGAGATATATTGCTATAATATCATTATAATTTATATAAATTCATCTTTAATCCATCAAAAATCTATTTCAAATTCTTTAGAGCGTAGATATCAATATGATTCAATAATTGAAAAAAAAGATTCTAGAGATCTAGATTATATTTAAATCATATTAATAAAATAAATAAAAATATTATTTATGGATAATCGAAAACTTACTGAAAAGACATTCTGGGAGGATTATTGGAAAACCAGCAATAATGTTATAGAAATCAAACATACGAAGGGAAATTTAACGCAAAATTCTAT
Source organism: uncultured Nitrososphaeraceae archaeon (assembly GCA_964531845.1). GTDB lineage: Archaea > Thermoproteota > Nitrososphaeria > Nitrososphaerales > Nitrososphaeraceae > QCWD01. The sequence goes on along the minus strand of CAZHFI010000022.1, from coordinate 2,021 downwards.
TTTGGATATTTTTGATAGGTGCCTTCCTATCAATAAAAATTTTAATGTCTTGGAGATAGGAGGAGCTCCTGGGCAGTATCTTATTTACATGGCAAAAACATTCCAGTATAATGTTCACTCTCTAGATTACTCAAAAATAGGTAATGATTACACCCGTAAAAATATGGAAAGGGCAAAAATCCCTGTAACTGTGTATGAACAAGACTTATTTTCAGAAAATTTTGGGGAATCCATGCCAGAATTTGATCTCGTCTATTCACTTGGTTTTGTAGAACATTTTAAAGACCTAGATGAGGTAGTGAAAAAACACGTCAAACTTTTAAAACCTAATGGTATCCTTATGTTAGGTGTACCCAACTTATCTGGAATTTATCGATATTTTCTAAACAGGACTGCACCATACCTTTTATCAATCCATAATACGGACACTATGGATATTAAAAAATGGACAACGTTTGAGAATGAACTAAATCTAGAAACCCTTTTTAAAGGATACATCGGTGGATTTGATCCTAGGACTATAAACAAAATAGAGAAAAATGATCTTGATGCTCGTTTTTGTCATTTCGTTGTTAAAAAAATGATTTGGATGTTTTCTGGAAGACTGGATTTTGTCAGAAAAATCAATTCCCCGTTTTGGAGTAGTTATATGTTAGGAATTTATAAAAAAAAATAATATCTTCGATTAATCTATCCAATTAATTTATCACAAGATTAGTTGAAATATTATTCTATTTTTGTCAAAATTTATGAGATATTTCAAGGCTCTGTTAAGTTAAGACAACTTCACCTCCTAATCCTATTTTGAATTATGATTTCGTATGCTTTGTTGCATAACTATGATTTTCGTCGATTTTGATTAAAATAAAGAATATGGTATGATATAGGGAATTCATGTTAGCAATTTGTTCCTGTCAAAATTTTATTCCATATTGTCGATTTTCATAGTTGTGCAACAAAGCAATTTCGTATATTATTATGCATCAATATGAAAAATGATATCAAATTATAGGTATGTTTCAGATCACAATTTGTTTTTCTATTGCATGGATAGTAATCATCGAAACTCTCAGTTCTATCCTTAAAATACTGGTTCACTCTTTCTACAATGCTTTTCTCATAAGGTGAGTGCAGATAGTGTTTTAGTCCAAATGCACTACAGGCCTCTGGATACCATACCATGTACCGCCATCTGAATATACAGGATGACGTCCGTATTTACCTATTAGTGATTCTATGAATTGTGCTGCAACAAGCATATTTCTACGCTCAGATATGTGGATTCCTAGTATGGATCGATGTACTGATTCAGTAGCAATCCACAAAAAATAATGTTTCCATCCAATCTGAATTACTGTCTCATCAATGATGAACGTAGATATTCTTTTTCTCCTATAAACAGGATCTGAACCAAATCTTTGTACCCAGTTCCAGATAGACACGTAACTTCTTTTCTTCCTATCTCCAAAAATACATAACGCTTTACTTGTATTTCGTAAACTCAATCCCAAAAAAATATAGATACAAAGAATATATTACTATAACAGTGGATGTCCTGTTTCGTTCAAATGTAATGCATACATTAGAAATAGGGTGTCCACAGCTATAGATCTTTCGTTAAATTAACAGAGCCTATTTCAATTCAGTAGAACTCACATTTTGTTTCATTTGGAAAAGTTTTTTAAAATTATCTTTTGATTGGTTGCATCCAGTATGATGTGAGAATTGTTATTTATATTGTTTTGAAAATCTATGTCATTTGTGTCTACAACCGGAATATTTGCAATGGCACAGCCAGAGGCAGTAATTGTATCTGTCTTGGCTGTACATATTATTCCTTTGGGACTAGAGTTATTCTTTTTTAAAGCATATATGCTATATGCACCAACACTGCTTCCAATGCTGTGGGGAAAAACTAGTATTCTGTCCTTTATTGAGGTACCATACAAATCGTGATCTTTATCCTTTATTTTGCCAGTAGTTAAATCTATCATGGCTAGAAAATTAATTGGATTTTTTGA
>CAZHFI010000021.1:3049-24958 GCA_964531845.1 uncultured Nitrososphaeraceae archaeon | reverse complement strand
ATAGGGATGAAGGATAAATGAATGATGATTGTGAAACTAGTTGTGCAACAAAGCACATCAATATATACAAGCTTATTAAAATAATACACATCATTAAAATATTCTAAAAGAATAATAATTTAAATTGAATACTACAGTACTTGTTACTGGTTCGGGTGGAATTGTTGGTGAGGGAATAATAAAATGTCTCAAATTCAATAATAATTTTGATAAAAAATTAATTCGAGGTCCGCATCGTAAAAAAATAATCTATAAAATAATTTCAACAGATATAAATCCTCTTTCTGCAGGACTATGGCGCTCTGATAAATGTTATCTAGTTCCTCATGCTAATGCAATTGATTATATAGAAACACTAACCAAGATAATAAAGAAAAATGATATTTCTGGGGTATACGTAGGTTCGGATATTGAATTGTTTCCTTTATCAAGCGCAAAACCACAAATTGAAAGAGAAACCGATGCAAAGGTTTTTGTTGCTAATTCCAATACGATTTTGATATGTAGAGACAAGTGGAAAACTTATAAATTTCTTCGAGAGAACGGTCTTCACTATACATCGTCATCACTACCTGAAGACAAAAAGGATTTTATAGAGAGATTTGGATTTCCTCTCGTTGTAAAACCAAGAGAGGGTTATGGGTCTCAGCATTTTTACCTGGTGAAGGATAAAATTCAAATGAACAGCGCAATTTTACAAATAACAAGACATGGATGGAAGCCAATAATCCAGGAATATATCAAGGGTGAGGATGAGTTTACTTCTGGTATAATCACCGATGTAAGAGGTATGGCAGTTATCTCATCAATTTCTATAAAAAAAATTATTAAAAACGGCCAGACCTATAAGGCGATAGTGGATAAATATGAAAAGGTAACAGAAATTTCGAGACAAGTATCTCTTGCTTTAGGTATAATAGGACCGATAAATATTCAATCCAAAATGATAAACAACGAAATCAAAATATTTGAAATTAATCCTAGGTTTTCTGCAACATGTCCTATACGTTCTGTTGCAGGAATAAATGAACCTGATATTATTTTCAAAAATCATGTTTTAGGCGAAAAGATACCATTATCTCAAATTAGAAATTTAGTATGCATGAGATATTGGAATGAAGTATACGCTACTTTAGAATCTACATATTCTTTAAATAAAAACAGGGAAATGAAAACGAATGACTCATTTATTGTAGATTATTTTTGAATAAAAAAATTTGATTAATAAAAATAAAAAAGGGTTTAAGATGGTCTTCTTAATCCTGAGGCAATTGCATAAACAAGACCGACTGCCAAGCCAAATGCCAGAGGAATCCACACACCAAAAGATTCAGGGGCAACAGTAAATCCAGTTTGCTGAATTAGATTACTGAATATTTCGAAAGCCATATATTAAAAATAGATTGAGAATAGTTGCTTATAAGCGTTTAAGAATTATTTACTTATTTTGCTTCTTTATAATACTTTAATATAATTTATGATTGAAGAATTAATTTTAAATAATATTATCTACAATAAGGCGGTTTCCTTAAATATCCCCACTAAAAAATAATCAACTATGAAGATGCAGAAGGAATTGAAGAAATACTGTCCTAAATGCAAAAAACATGAAATTCATGGAATAGGCATTTATAAAAAAGGAAAGGATCGAAAAGCTGCTGAAGGAACTAGAAGACATGCAGAAGACAAAAAAGGATATGGAGGACAAAAATTCCCTGAATTAAAAAGGACAGCAAAGACTACAAAAAAAATTACTTTAAAATATACATGCAAAGCATGCAAGAGACAGACAATGAAGGAAGGAATGAGGCTGAGAAAGCTTGAAATTCAATAATTTAATAGTGATGTTAATATGAATAAAAATAATATCCTGATACCAAAACCAAAAAGCAAGTATCTTTCAGTACAGTGTAATCATTGTAATGAAAAAATGATAATTTATTCTCATACAACAGTGGATATGACATGTAAATCATGTAACGAGATAATTGCCAAGCATAGAGGCGGAATGGCAAAAATTTTGGGAAATGTTATATCAACTATGGATTAAACATACCAGATCAATAAAATAATTTTTTGGCTGCTAAAAAATCGGCATTGGTGTTAATATTAACAGCAATATCAGATTCATTCAGGACTAGATAACTTTCTTTTAATAATATGTGATCATCATTTTGATGCATTCCTATAAGGCTCATATTTGCGAATAATGGATTATATAATGAAATACCACTATAACAATATTCAATTTTATTTATCGTTTTGGTTATACTAGACTTTATTCCCAGCTTTTCAACAAATGACTTCTCGATCAGAACAGTGGTTAAGGCAGTATCATTTTCAAAACCTTTGTAAATAATCTTCTGTATAGTTTCAGATTTAACAAAAGGGATATCGGCAGGAAGGACAAAAGTTCCTTCTGTGGAACCAAATGCAATATTTTTTAAAAATCTAGAGAGGTCACAGGAATAATCATCGCCGGATTCCAGTAAAATATGTATTCTTTTATCTTTTCCGAATTTGCTTAATAAAAACGATCTTGTTTTTGGAGTATTTAAACTAGTTATCAAAAAAATCTTTGAAAATATTGATGTATGTAATAAAGTTTGAATAATTTTTTCGATCATGGTTATCTCATTTATTTTTAATAATGGTTTCTCGACATCATGGTGAATCTTTAAACGTGTCGACTTTCCTCCGCACATAATCCCAGCAATCATTTTTATTAGAAAACAAATGCAGCCATAATAAATATGATCAATCTAGTTATTTCATTAGTTGCTCCTAAAACATCACCAGAAATCCCACCAAATTTTTTATTAGCAATAGATAAAATAACTATGCTGATAAGTATTGGTATGATGAGATAATAAAGATTATAAAAATAATAATTCGTGTCAAAGAGAAAAAAAACCGCAGTTAAAATTAAGAGTGTTATCAAAGTGGAAATAAATAATTTATATCGATTTTTCATTTCCTTTACAAACAACGTATTTGAACCTTCCCAAGGTGATTTCCCGAGAAAGGCTTGCAAAACCATAGAATATTTTGAAATTACCTCAGCTGTAATAATAATATAAAATATATGCTTGTTTTCCTTGTAATTTGTATGTATAGTGGATAATGAAATTGTCATCAGGAGTATATAAAAAATAATTGTGATCACTCCTGCTATTCCCAGACTTGGTTCATGCATAACTCTCTTTCTAGTTTCTTTATCTCCGTGTACCATTAATCCATCTGCCACATCAGCTAATGCATCAGTATGATGTAAACCCGTGACAAACAGAATAGACATACAAATTATTAAACCCACTAAAATTTCATTATTTATGTAACCATCAATGGAATATACAAAAATAGAAATAATTAATCCTATGAAAAAACCTGCAAATGGAAACAAATACATATTTTTTGCAATAAAACACAAATCGAAATTGCCATTTTTAATTGGGATGATTGTAAGAAATGAAATAACAGATGCAATATCTTTAGTAATCAAAATATTATGTTCCACCATCCTATGTAAGATAATAATAAACTAATAGGAGTTACTATTAATACACAAAATAATAACGATGTCAATTTCATAATAAAAATGGACGTTCTGCATTTTTCAATACTAATTTCCATATCTTTATCCCCTAATACATAATTATCTATCTTTTCTAATTGGATGTGTAAAGCTCCTGCAATAGCAGACATTGGAAAACCAGCATTAACACTTGATGTTTTATGACAATCACGTTTCATTATTTTAAAAGCGTTCTTCCAATCAGCATTACAAAATTTTGAAGATGCAATAATCAATAAAGCAGTGGCCCTTGCTGGCAAGAAATTTAATGCCGTATCTGTTTTGGCTGTCATATAACCAATATTTTGGTGATATTTATCTCGATATCCAATAGTAGAATCAAGAGTGTTTATCATTCTATAAAGAAAAGCCCCCGCAGGACCAAACATAGAATAATAAAACAAAGGTCCAGTTATTCCATCAACAATACTTTCTCCAACACATTCTATAATTCCCGAAAATAAATGTTGTTTGTCTAGATTCTTCGTATCTCGTCTAACTATAAGTGAGAGTGCCTCTTTGGCTTTATCCAAATCCTGATTTTCCACATGTCTAAGAATTATGTTAACGTGGTTTTCCATACCTTTAATTGCGATGGAACATTTCAAAATAAGTGTAAATGATAAAATGGATATAATAAACACCATGAATCCAGAAAGGAAGTTTATGATTATGATTAAAAATAATTGTATTACAAATACAGTAATGGAAGAAATAACTAATAAAAAAAATATACCATTAATCTTTTCTTTGTTGTAATCATCATTCTTTACTTTTAGATAAGGTACATACTTATTTATGACCTTCCCACCCCATGCTACTGGGTGATATCTGTTTGAAGGATCACCAAATTTAAGATCGATTATAATTGCCATGTACATGGATACAATTATTAATATATCAACAAAATACATATTCATTGATTAATTTTTAATATATCTTTAATTATAAAATCTAGTTTGATATTATTTTTTATTTGATCAGCCAAATAATCGATTTGTTTTTGTAGAAAAATATTGTATGGATTGATAGATTTGTTTTCTATTACATATTGTTCAGAACCATCTAATGAATCTTCGTTAGGAATTTTCAGATCAATTCTTGGAATTGTACCTATATTTTTTTTTCCCGTTTTTCTTTCTATTTTTATTATAGCATCTTTTAAAATTGATGGATCACCACGAAATTTATTTATTATAAATCCTTTAATCAATTTGTTGTAGACGATTTTAATTAGATCTAATGTACCCACAATATTTGCGAAGCATCCACCACGTTCTATATCGGATATTAGAATTACTGGTGAATTTACTTTTTTAGCCAGTAACATATTAGCAATATCGTATTTTTCAATATTAATTTCTGCTGGAGAACCAGCCCCTTCAATTATAATTAGATCATTTTCCCTACGTAAACTTTCCAAAGAATTTAATACGATAGGAAATCCTTTCTGTAGAACAAAATCTTTATAATAATCAAAAGCCTGCATTTTTTTGTAAAATTTTCCTTTAAGTAGTATGCTACTTGTGGAATTTCCTTGAGGAATGAGAACGATTGGATTTAGTCTTGTGTCTGGAATTTTTCTAGCAGCAATAGATTGTAATGCTTGGATCCTTGTAATGAAATATTTTTGACTTATGTCATAGAGATTTGATGACATGTTCTGGGATTTAAATGGAGAAACAGATAAACCCATATCTGAAAATATTCGGCATAATCCCATTACTAAAGTACTTTTTCCTGCTCCAGATGAAGTTCCTTGAACCATCAATAATTTTGCATATTTACTACGATTTTTAGACATCTATATTTACCTATTAAGTTTTAAGTTTATCTGCCTTGTATAACGCTTTCAACAACATAGAATTTTCATTTTTACTCCTTATACTTACACGAATGTATGTTGTATTCAATCCCCGAAAGGTACTGCAATCTCTGATAAGAATTCCAAAGTTTTGTAACAAATAATTTTTCATAAATGTTGATGAAAAATTTTTCAAGTTTATTAGAAAAAAATTGCAATCAGAATTTAATGCAGTCATTGATTTCATTCCTTTGTTAATTTCATCTAGTAACATTTTTTTCTCTTGTATTATGATATTTAATGCTTTTTTTATATGCAAAATATCGTCTAAGGCTGCAAGAGCTCCCATTTGTGCGATTCCATTTACATTCCATGAAATTTGGTTCATTCTTATGGTTTTTGCTATTTTTTCGTTAGATATCATATAACCCAATCGTAACCCTGCAAGTCCGTGAGCTTTGGTCAATGAACGTAGGATTATCAAGTTATCAAAATCGTTAATATATTTCATCATAGAATTATTATTGCCTGACTTTATAAGATCAGATACAATGTTTGATTTTTTGTAATTTGAAACTAACTCTATAAAACATTCGTCCAAAAAAATAGTGGTAGAACTATTAATTCGATTTAATATGTCTTCGATAGTTTTAGTGGATAGTAAACCTGTTGGATTATTTGGATTACATAAAAAAATAATTTCTGATTTTTTTGATTTCCTTACTATTTCATCAGAGTCCAGTTGAAAATCAGAATTTAATGGAATGTATGTTATTTTTGAATTATTTCTTGAACAAGCTAGTTCATATTCACAAAATGATGGAATTGGTATAACAACATTTAGGTTTCTTCGTAGTGACATAAAATTATGAATTAATTCTGTCGCGCCATTACCTATAGATATATTTTCGGGATTTATTTTATTATCAAAATAGTCTGAAATTTTTTTACGTAATATCTCATGTTTTGGATCAGGATATAATGCAATTAATTTATCCAATTTTTTTTTTACGAGTTGGAGTACTTTTTTGGAGGATCCCAATGGATTTACATTTGAGCTAAAATCAACTTTTACATATTTGTTATTTGCTGAAGAAATCCCCCCATGTAAACAATTGCTAGTCTCGTGTTTCAGATATGATTTTTGTTTCATCTTCCTAAAAGTTCTATTTTTTAATTAGAATCTAATCTTTTATGTTTTTGTCTTAATATCCACATTTAAGATAAAGATTATTAATGCAGATTTGTCACTATTTGCAAATATGTTAAAAGTGGCTTTAATTGGTTCGACAGGTGCTGTTGGCCAAGAATTTGTTGTGGCATTAAACAATCATCCATGGTTTGAGTTACAAGATATTGCTTCTTCAGAACGTTCTGCAGGAAAAAAATACGCAGACGCTCTTCGTGATCCCAATTCAGGTATACTTAGATGGCATAATCGAGAAAGAATTCCCGAGTATATTCATGACAAAATAGTTAGAGGAGTAGACGAAATAGATCCTACAAAGTTTGACTTGATTTTTACTGCTCTTGAATCATCTGATGCCATGATTATTGAACCGAAATTTGCTAAAACAACACCTGTGATTAGTACTGCAGCAGCATTTCGATATGAAAATGATGTACCAATATTAATTCCTGGCATTAATGATGAACATATCGAATTATTGAATATTCAAAAACAAAAACGTAATTGGAATGGATTCATTGCACCTTTGCCTAATTGTACAACTACAGGGTTGACGATTTCACTTAAACCAATTTTGGATTCATTTGGTATTAAAAAAATATTTATGACTTCAATGCAGGCTCTTTCTGGAGCTGGAAGATCCCCTGGTGTAGTTGCTTTGGATATAATTGACAATGTAATTCCATATATACCAAAGGAAGAGGAGAAAGTACAGGTGGAGACAAAGAAAATTTTGGGTAAATTTTTTGGTGAAGAAATTGTACCTTCTGATATGAAAGTAAGTTGTACATGTACAAGAGTTCCAGTGATAGATGGACATACAGAAGCAGTTTTTGTAGAAACTGAAAAGGATATTGATCCGATATCTGCGAAAAAATCAATGCTTCAGTTCTCCGAATCAATGAAGATCAAGAGTTTGCCCACCTTTCCAAATGAATACATAGTAGTACATGATGACCCTACCAGACCTCAACCCAGGTTGGATAGAGAAATAAATGATGGAATGGCTACAGTAGTCGGTCGCTTACGTAATGATACAGTTTTTGAGAGGGGGATAAAATATGTTTTGTTTTCTCATAATGAGAAGATGGGTTCAGCAAAAGGTGCAGTACTTATGGCCGAATTATTAAAGACAAAGAACATAATTTAGTTCATTAAAAGATGTTTTGTAACAGCATATTTATTGGATTCATAAGATCTACATGATATATAAATAAAAAAATGAGATTGGGTGGAGATGCTATAAAGTTGATTAGAGAAATGAGCATTGGAAGAACATTTAAAAATTATTATGAACTAACTAAACCAAAAATCTGGTATCTTTTGGTTTTTACAGCATTTGGATCGGCCCTTACCGCATCATTTCTTTTTGACATACCGATTAGCATTTTTTCTTGGATACTTATTTTGGGTGGTGTTGCTGCAGGGTCTGCAGCCGCAGATACCTTAACTGGATATAATGACCGCGATATTGATGCCATAATGGACAGAACTAAAGATAGACCTATTCCGTCGGGAAGGATATCACCTAAAAATGCACTTTTGTTTGGACTTGTGTTGACTGCAATATCTTTGATTTTTTCTTGGTTTATCAATACTTGGTGTTTTTTATTAATGCTTTTTGGATTATTTGATAATATCATTGTGTATAGTAAATGGCTAAAACGAAGAAGCCAATCAAATATTATTTTGGGTGGTTTTTCTGGTGGAGCTCCAGCACTAATTGGATATCTTGCAGTCACTACAAATAATATAGAGATTGGATTGGTAATGGCAGGATTAGTATTCTTATGGATACCTACACACATATGGAGTCTCGCATTACATGTCAAGAAAGATTATGAGAAAGCAAAAGTTCCAATGCTACCAGTAGTGAGTGATGAAAGAAAGTCGGTAAGAGTAATTGCAGTAACAACTCTGTTAATGGTCATATTCAGCATCCTTCCTTTTTCATTTAATCAATTTGGCCAAATATATCTCATTACTGCGAGTATTTTTGGAAGTATAATGATGATACTTTCTATCTGGCTATTAATCAGACCAAGTGAAAGAGCATCGTGGACAGTATTCAAATTTTCAAGCCCATATCTTACGGCTATATTTATTGCATTTATAGTTGACGCATTTTTCCGTTAATCCAATACATTGAAAATTTCAATATTTCTCAAACAAATAAAAATATAGGTTTGAGGATTCTGTTGGAATAAGATTATCACCTGCTAATGTTAGATGTAATATATCATTGTTTATTAAAATATTGAACTTTGTAGTGTAAGCATGTATTAAATCATAATCTTTTATAATAGACAGCTATTGATCATCAAAACTTTCATTTCTACTATTAGATATTTATCAAAAAGTTGTTCAAAGATAAGCTTTTTGCATACTGAAATAAAATAGTATTTTATCTCGGAATCTTGAGGCTTCTAAATAACATGTAATTCTCTGAATAGATTGAAGAACGTATAATTTACGAAGTATGAATTTGAAAATTACTTTCTAACACACATGCTTGGTACCTTGATATTCAAAAAGATAAGCGATTGGTAAAAATGTTAGATTGCTATTCGCTACAAAACAGTAATTCTTACAATAGAATGTATTATGGTTTCATCAATGATAAATGCGGAATCTTCTTATTACCTAAAAAACACTTCATTTAAACCTCTATAATTACACCATACAGACACATAACTTATCTATAAACAATACTACTCCATATTTTCATGCCCAGATCCACTAGATATAGATGCAACGCAACAACGACATTTCTAAAGTAGCATAGATACTATTTCTCTATAATGTAATTCTACATTTAAAATGGGTCATTAACATCTAAAGACTATGTTAAATTAGAATAAGCGTCTTAATTTCATTATAATCGTGTGAAATTAAAAATTTCATCCAGTGTTACCGAATATGGCTTTTTCCCACTTATCTTGAATTTAGTGGAGTTACCTTTCATTTCGACTTGTTGAATATACCCTAATTTTTTAAATATAGATAAAGCAATTTTGCCTCTTTGTCTATTGTTTCCACATGCCAATCTATCTTTGTCTTGGATATCTTGTAGAATAAATGTACCGTCAGTTTTTTCTTTAGAAATTGATAATATCGCACGCCAGATCCTCGATATATAAGAATTGGTATCATTAAATGAACCCATGCGGATTATTTTTGGATTTCGCATTGTTTTTGTTAATAATTGTCCTACAAAGGTCATTTTGTCATGTTCTTTAAAATATATTCTATATACACTTTGATTCCTAAATTGCCGATCTTCTTCATTATCAAACCAGTATATGTAACCCACCGGTTCTCGTAAAAAAGGCTGTAACACATTAGTGTTCTTGATATCTTTTCCAGATGGGATAACAATATTCTCATGAATATTCTCGGAATTCATTATTTGTTCTGCTTCAGATAATTTTTCAAAATTAACTATGTATCTTCTATTTTTACTTGATTCTAAAAACATTATTATACCATCGTCTAGTAACGATCTTAATGCACGGTCTAAATTAACATCATAATTTCTTCCTGCTTCCTTTATCATATTCTCCTCAGTTATACTACTATGAACTCCATCTCCAATTAAATGAAATAGGATCCACCTACGCCACATATGGATATTGAGCATCTACTATGTTGGTATGTCTTTTTAGATAATATTTAGATATAGGTTTATAATTGTAATACGGATACATACATTATATAAGATTGGTTAGTGCTGTAACATCTAACAATTATTCACAGATGTATAAAAAGAAACGACCAATAGAAGAGCTATTTCAGAATTCAACGGCTAGAACTGTAGATTTTTTTGTTATTAACCCTGATTTTTCATATTCGATAAATGAGATAAGCGAGTTAACAAAAATACCTACAACCGAATTGGCAAATATATTAGCCATTCTTGTTAAAAAAGGAATAATTGTAACAATTAAAACGAAAAAATCATCTTTGTATCGACTAAATAGGAATTCAGAATATGCCAAATTATTTAGAGAATATTTGAAAGTTTCAATAAAAAAAGAGATAAATAATGCAAAGAAAACCAAGAAAATCGAGCAGATAGAATATATCAAATAGTCCTTTCACTAATAAAATATAGATTAAAAGATAAAACTATATTTTTGGATGGTTTTAATGTATCTTTATTTCAGTGAATATAACATATTCTGTCGAATTTTTATTACCACATCTACAGAAAAAAAACAAATTTTAGTAACTTAGGAGCCCATTTAACCTCCTAATATTATGGAACAAAAGATAATTCATTGGATCTAATAAAAAATACTTCATACAAATGTTGTGAATGATCTAGGATAAACCATAAACAGATTAAAATATTTTTAAAGTATATATCCTTCATATCGCTAACGAGCTTTTATTATTTATAGTTTGTGAGATTACTTTCCTTGTTTATAACTAACTTGTCTTTTTAATCTATTGGTTTCAAATGTTTTCTAAATTTTTTTATATATACTGTAAACTGTATTCCTCAACAACAAGAACACTGTATTTATATTAGTTTCTTTTTAAAAATATGATATGCCATTAATAACAATATCAATGTATCCAGGAAGATCTGATTCGCAAAAACAGGAATTAGCCGAGGTTATTACAGAGAAAGCAGTAGAAATATTGAAAACAAAACCAGAACATGTAATCATAATTTATGATGAAAAACCACGAGAAGATTGGTTTTTAGCAGGAAATATACTATAAAATAATATACCTTCAAACCTAGGTTAATTCAACTTAGTTCTTCTTTAATTTCTTTACATCTTTTCCGCAAGGAAACTGTGGAAATATCGGCAACCTGACAGATTTCAACCTGTCTTACAAATTCATTACAAATTTGAGAGGACAGATAAATTACTGCCCCCGCTACAGCACGTGGGTTTTTTCCAATTGAGAGATTTTTTTGTTCGACTATAGAATTAATCCTCAATGCTTCTCGTTTAGTCTTTTCACTCAAATTTAATCGATTTGATATCAATGTAACATAATCTGTCCCTTTAGAGGTAGGAACATTCAACGACAATTCCTTTAGAAGTAGTTTATAATGAGTCATTATATCTTTATTAGGAAGATTACAAACTATTGCCACATCCATAATCGTTTTTGGAGTTTCCGATTCACGACATGCTGCATACAATGACGCCCCAACTAGACCAATTGTGGATCGTCCCTTTGCAAGTTTTTTAGTGGCTGCTTTTCTATAAATATATGCTGCGCCTTCTATTACTGCGTTATTTAGATATAACTTATCTCCAAAATTGTTAAGATATTTTAATGCCTTTTCTAGATTTCGTGAAATTGAATCATTCAATTGAGTCCTATTATTCCAAGTACGTAATCTTTGGATATCCATACGTTGTGAAGGTTCCAAAGCCTTTCCTTTTGCATCGACATCACCTACACCTATTAAGGTAGACAATCCTTTATGAGGCATTGCTAGTGATTGTGGCATTCCTGTCCTTGCTTTGTCATCATATCCTGAAATAACGGATTGATGATTATCAATAGACTCGTTGTTAATTACAAAACCACAAGAACTACATACAAATTCATTAGAATTAACATCGAAAATAATTGTATCATTGTTACATTGTCCGCAAAAATTAATATTTTCTTTTTTATTATCACTCTGTTTGCCTGTGGACAACTGTATTTCAGAGTGGTTCATCTAATTTTACATAAGTGTTGGTTTTATTATCCGTAATTTTTCTAGAAATTTGATATTCTAGACAGATAAGCAAATATCAATATAATTCTAACTTGTAATAATTTTTTATTTTATAATTCATAGATGCTTCTTATATAAGATACATTTTTTCAAATAATATTAACTATTTCTAAAAGATTGAAAATATTATAATAAAAATTAATCTTATTAAAAAATCTTCTATTATATTATTGTATAAAATTCTTTATGGAGATTATTCTGATAATTTTTATAGAAACAATCTATAAATAATAATTCTGTAGGTATATTAAGCCTAGTTTAGTAATTAATTCTCACAATAGTATTACTAAGATCATGAAAAAAATAGAGCCAAAAGTTTTTTAGATGTTAACTATTACGCTATAGATAAATCGATTTTCTATTATTATTTTTCATTTATATTATCCAAGTTTCTGAATTACAAAACAAGGATAATCCAAAAATGCCTTGGTAGCTCAGCCTGGTAGAGCGTTTCCTTGGTAAGGAAAAGGTCGCGGGATCAAATCCCGCCCAAGGCTGTTATACCATACGAACTATCCAAAAAACAATCAGTTCTAAAATAGATAATTTCAAATATATCTTTGTTGTAATTGTTGATTACATCTTGTGTAAGATGTGGTTATGCGTTGGAGAGAGAAATAAAAATAAAGATCGATGAATCAATAGAGGCAGACGTAAAAAACAATCAGTTAGACTATGGAATATTGTGTTTTAGTCAATGGCTCTCATCCAAGGAAGGAAATGCGACGGATGATCTTAAAATAATTTTAAAGAACCAAGATGATGAAAATGATATCAAATTACTGGATGTTGTTGAAAATGTTGAGGTAAGTATAGTTTTTGATAATGGTATACCATTTTGTAAAAAATGTAATACGGATGATTGTGCACATACAGGATTTGCAATTTGTGTAAAACAAAATAGTTTAAATCCCCATGATGGGGTATGATGAATTCATATTGAATCAGCTTTTGGATTATTTTTTATTTCGAAGGATCTAAATTCTTCAGTATCTTCTTCTTTTAATCCATATAATTTTATAAATTTTAAAAGTTCTTTGTAATCATGAATACCGTAATATTTTTTCATATTCTCAATAGTGTTGTCATCATAAATTCTCGGTTTATGATTTTTTTTAACGGTTTTCATTATGATCAAATAAATTATGTTCTTTTAGTATTAAAGGTTTTAATGTGACTTTGAATAATAACTTTTTTTGTCTTCCAATATTTAAAGTTACATTGCCGTAAAATTTAAACCATTGAAACAAATCATTCCAGATATACTCATAAATAGACAAGATTATCACTTTAATCCTCAACAATTCCCAAATTAAATAAACTCGTGTTTATTTCAAAATAAGATTTGATAATACAATGACGATCATTTGAATGCGATATTTTTATCAATTTTTTTGGAAGTTTTATTTTTTTGAACATTTTCTATTAACAATTGTTCTATTCTTAACTGTTTGCTAACAGCATGAAAGACAATTATTGGAACATTAATTTTTGTTAAATCATTAAAGCCATATTCGCATTATCCACCATTACTTTTCATTATTCAGTAATCTTTTATCTCCCAAATCGATTTATAGTACAATTAGTTTAAATCTATGTATTGGTGTGTTTTCTTTTTTTGTTTCATAATATTATAAATTCGGTTTGTTGGACATCTGTAGAGTCAAAATATCCAAAAGATGGTATTTATAATATGAACATGACAAAAAATCCTATGCCAAATTAAGTATCTTTTAAAATTAAAATTGTATTATTTTCTCATAACAGTATTCTGTAATATTTGAAACTATATGTATAATCAAACAATAATAAAAAAGGATGTTAATTATTGGTTGTGGTACAGTGTAAGAATCAAATATCATCTAAAAATATATCGATAGTAATAGTAGATTCTGGACTGGAGCTGATCCCAAAGAAGATGTATGAAGATAAAACAATATTAAACTATTCAAACAAAATGAACAAAAAACCTTCCGAAGTTATTTTGGATGTCAGCTATCACTATAATGCAATGAAGAAAAACAACTTGAAAGAAAGTTGGAAACGCGGAAGACCAGACATAATCCATTTGGCACTATTGACAGTACTAACGTCTCCATTGTATAAAAGTGGTTTGAATGATATTTACATCCATACTAGAAATAATCAGGTAATTTTTTTCAATCCAAAATTACAAATTAGAATTCCCAAATCATACTTAAGATTTGAAGGCTTAATGACAAAATTGCTAATTGAACAAAAAATAATGAATGAAGAAAATATAGAAAATGAATATTTGGTAAAAATTGAAAATAACTTAACTTTTGAAGGTTTAAAAAATAGAATTAATCCAGATATAACTATTGGATTTTCATCGAGTGGACAAAATAAAACCTTTCCCGAGATATTAAACGAAAATTTTGATCAAGATACGAACGTATTATTTGCTATAGGTGGATTTCAACATGGATATTTTTCAAGAGATATAGAAAAATATTTTGATAGTATTTTTTCTATCTCATCATTTAATTTGGAGACGCATGTGGTGGTATCAAGACTTATTTATGAAATAGAAAAAACAATGAAAGTATTTTAGTCGGTAAAATGGTATAGGAAGATTTTTAATATACCAATAATTTTTACTATTTGTTTATGAAACCTTATTTTTTCTATTTAATTTGTTTTTATGTATCGTTTATAACTATGGGAATTTTTTCATTACATTTTGATAATATCTTTGGCGATGGATTATTTGAAGAAAACTTACCTCCAGCTACAGTTGGAGATAGAGAAGCAAGTTTGTATACCAAAATTACTCCTCCAATTTTGACATCTGATTCTAATGATAAAAAATCTTTAACTTTAAGACTGTTTGATGCAAAGGATAACAAAACCATAGAGCATGTCTCATACTTTATAACAGTATATAAGGATAGTAAACTACTGATGAGAGATCTTTTTCATTCACACCAAGGAACATTAAAAATAAAATTTAATTCCAATGAAGGTCCAGTAAACGTTTTTGGTTCTCAAGAACCATTTCAGGGTGGATGGACTAGTGAAACGGGAGATGTTACTGTTTCTGGACCTATTTTGTTAACAGGTGGACTATATCATTTCCAAATTGAAATTTTTGGAATAGATAATGATAGAAATATCTTTATTCCTGACAACGCGCCGAAATTTGATGCATATCTTAGTGTAGGCGACATATTCAGAGATAATATCAAATATAAAAACAATCAATACAACATGACAATAATATCATATTATGACAGAGTTCAAAACTTCACATTTGACGGAGCTACCAAAAGAATAAGTTGGGAAATGCCATTCAATTGGGATCCGAAGAGAATAGATACACAAAAGATTTTCATTCATGAGGAGATAAAGATACCAGAGAGATTTACAGAGTTTATTGGAAACGGTACAACATTTGATGCTAGTGTAGAAGGTCAAAAACTTTTAGGCAGATCAGTTGTGTTGGATCCATATACCGATGAAAATAATTTGATTATACACCTTTTAATAAATAAAGGAGATCTTCTAAAATTGATAGAACAAAGAAATAATGCCACAGTTGGAAATAATCAAGAGTTAATGAAATTCTCATTAATTCCAGGTAGTGAGAGTAAGGTTATTCCACTTTCGGAGTTATTAACTGATACAGGAGGGACCCAGATTTCCCTAGATTGGATACCGAAAGAAATTGAATCGCAAAAAGAATCCAGCCTTCAACTTAAGTTTTATGATAGCATAAGAGACTTAGCATTTACTTCAGATATTGATTATAATATTGTAATATTTAATCAAAATGGGGATCAAATTTTAAATAAGAATCAAATGGCACAAAATGGAACAAGTATTGAAAAAATCACTTTTCCGGAAAAAGGTCAGTATCTTGTTGAAATAAAAATTAACAGCATTAAAGATCCTAATTCAAATATTCCTGATAAAACAAGGAATGGTATTGGAAGAACATACATAAATGTAAACTAATTTTTTAATTTTCTAAAAGAATTCTAAGTAGAAATTTTTTAGCTAGATTCTCAAAAAATTCTGTCACTGAAAGTTAAGCCTAGTGATATTATGTTAAAAATATAAGTTGAGATCTTACATTAGTAAAGAAGATAACAGAATAATTTATTGTGAAACTCATAATAAAAAATGCGTATTTATGAAAAACATAGAAGACTGTATGTGTTGTTCTAAGAAGATTTGTCTGTGTAGATATATTTTTTAGTCGAAGCATAAAACCAATTTAGTTTAGTTTATCTATCATTCTGGATTTGCTTAGATTATATGTATTATAATTATCGTTAAACATAATGAAGATAAATTTTGTTAATCATTTGTCTTGTCCTAACCATAAGGAAAGAAATTTCAAATTACACGTCGAACCATTAATTAGTCAATCTGAAAATGAGTGCGTTGAAGGATTTTTAAAATGTAAAGAATGTGAAGCAATTTATCCAATCATAGAAGGTGTTGCAGTAGTTGTAGATAATATAGTACAATACATAGAAAAAAGAATTGAAATTTATGGCAGATGGATATTAAACTGCAAATCAAATGATTTAAAAGAATATCTAAAAAACATAGGAAAAAAAATACAGGGCACTACAATAGTAGACAGATACGAAGAAGGAGGAATATTATTTCCCACATACAAATGGATGCAAAGCGAGAATCATTCTGAAGACAGATTAATGAATCTACTTAGGTGGAAAATAAAACCAAATGAGATACACCATAAGATAATTCACGGATTAAGTCCTAAACTTGATGGGATAGTATTGGATATAGGATGTGCTACAGGCATGACTTCTATACAGTTAACAAAAAAATTTTCATTTGTTATTGGAGTTGATTCATCATTTTCATTTATCAAGGAGGCAAGAAAAAATATGTACGAGTCAAATCTAAGCAATGTTGAATTTTTTGTAATGGATGTAGTACATATTCCTTTTTCTCAATTGAAATTTGATCTGATTATAGCACTAAATGTAATTGAATTAATTAACGTGCGATTATTTTTAAGGAAGATGCATAAAATATTAAAACCTCAAGCAGAAATGATAATTGCCTCGCCATATGATTTTAATAGAGAAAGAACATTTGATGAAACTTATGATGAGAAATCATTAAGAGACCTATTACAAAAATCAGGTTTTGAAATAAGCATGAAAACAGCATCAGAAACTTTTACACCTTGGATTCTTAAGATAAGTGAAAGAATCTATTTGTTTTATTTTGTGGATTTCATAAAGGTAAAAAAAATTTCAAAACATAAATCTAATGAGTCCTTCAAAAGAGTATGGTGATGATCATGACATTCAACAATTAATTAATATTATATTACAAAGTGGTTTTATTGATAAGCTAGGCAATGTCTAGTCCAATTTTTAAAGATCGTTTAAAGCTTTCCCCAAGATATATCCCCAACGAATTACTTCACAGAAATATTCAGATAGATACAATTTGTAATATATTTGAACCATGTATAAACAACCCCTTATATTTTCCGTTAACCATAATTCAGATTTTAGGACCCA
The DNA here is from genome assembly GCA_964531845.1 of uncultured Nitrososphaeraceae archaeon. Classification (GTDB taxonomy): domain Archaea; phylum Thermoproteota; class Nitrososphaeria; order Nitrososphaerales; family Nitrososphaeraceae; genus QCWD01. The sequence continues at coordinate 7,102 of CAZHFI010000021.1, read as the reverse complement.
CAGGAATAGGAAAGTCATCTACTGTATTAAAATGTGCTAGGATTTTAGAAAATAAATTCTCTGAAAAATTCTTGAACTTTAAATATGTGTATATAAATTTAAAGTTGCATGGTGGTAACAAATATACCATTTACAAGTATATTCTTGAAACTTTAATGCCAGATGTTTCTTGTCAGGGAATGAGTGCGGAGGAAATGATAAGACATGTACTAAAATATTTACGTATTGAAAATAATTACGCAATAATCATACTGGATGAAATTGATCATCTTATAAAAATAACAAAGGATTTGGGAATTGTTTATGACCTGACAAGGTTAAATGAATTTGAACCAAATGAAATTTGCAATGTTAAGGGAATTATTTTCATAGCAAGAAGTAAAGATTTCTATGAAAAGTTGGATCCTGCAGAGATAAGTACAATGGGAAGAATCCCTATAGAATTTTCGCCCTATTCGCAAGAACAAGTTAGTGATATCTTAGATGCGAGGTCAAAAGAGGCATTTCAGCCAAAAATAATCAGTACTGATATTATCGATAAAATTTCCAAAATAACAATATCAGAGCCAATAAATGGAGATATACGATATGCATTAGATCTTTTACTACATGCCGGAGGGTTGGCAGAAAACGATTTTTCAGATAGAATTAACTTAGAACATATTATGAAAATTCATAAAACAATTAGTAATCGTATCGAGATTGAAGAAATCCAAAATTTAACTAAGAGTAATGCAATTACACTGTTGGCCATAATAAGGGGATTAAAGGTAACCAAGAGACAGTCACTTGATTTAAAAGAAATTCATTTACAGATGAAAGAATTATTAAAGAAAAAATACGATGATGAAAAAATAAATGATAATATTGATGAACTACAAGAACAGAAAATAATAATAATAAAGTCATTAAAGGAAATCAAATTAGCAAGAATTATGGAGTTAGAAAAAGTCGAAAATTTTCTAGAGCAAAAAATAAAAATTAGTAATGGTGCTAGGAATGATAAGTGAACGATCAGTTAACGAGATAATTGAAACTGGTATCGGTAGTATCGCTAAAATAAAAATAATCAAGATGCTATCTACTGGTAAAAAATTTCATACAATCTATGGAATACAAAAAAGAACGAATTTGAAAAGAGATGATATCAAAAGGAATCTAAAAGATTTAATTGTGATAGGATGGATAAAAGAACAGAAAATGAATACGGTGTTGTACTATGTTAATAAAGATAATAATTATGTTGAAAAATTAGTGAAATTTTTTAAAGATGTAGGATATATTGATGAAGTGCAATATAATTAAAATCAAAAATCAGTATATAAAATTTATGATTATAATATATCTAGTTTGAGAACTATGCCATCATGAGACAATACGACATAGAAATGTTAGACATCTATAATTGAGATGATGTAAAATAGAAGTTAATTAAAAATATTAATTCCGAAACGTAAAATTTTAAAATTACAAATACAGTAGATAAAATACTAAAAATATTAATATCAGTGAAGAAATAAAAATTTAAGTGGCTTTATAAAATTATATTTATAAAAATTGTTTTCATTCTTGAAATACAGATTAAGCAGAATAAGAAAAATCACCAAAACCAGAGTCTTTCTTATAGCAAGATATCTATTCTTATTATATATTAAATTCAGAATGAGAATGGGTATTTAAAACTTTTTTAAAAAACCTAACATTCAATAAATAGTATATATTCTTTAAAATAATATGGATTACGAAAAATTATGCAAGTCCATCTATGCGCTTCATGACGATATAAGATATGCTGGAGTTATTGATGAAACTGGAGCATTAGTAGCTGGTGGAATGAAAAAAGGTATTGATTCTATTGTAGATGAAACTAGTGAAGAACTTTATCTGTCTCAGACAGCTCTTAGACGTTCCATGAGAGAAAGATTTGATCCGAGTATGGGAAAAGCAAGATTTTCGTATGTAGAGAGAGAGAAAATCTCAATTTTAACAATATACATAAATAAACATTTATTGTTAGTAACATTAGAACCAAATATTGACTCCCATACATCTGTGGATATTGCTGAAGACATTTTAGATATGATTAACGGAAAAATTGAAGTCTGATCAATGTCGGAGAAAAAGTTAATTTTATTTTTTTAGATTTTATTTTCTTCTTTTTGGTTACAAAGAAAATTGATTACAATTGTAATTAAAAAATTTCAAATATATTGTGCATATATAGAAGATCTTCTTTAAACGCATTGAGGTCTGAAGGTATTTTGAGGTTTATTTTATCTTTTAAAGATAATGGTTTTCCAGTTTCATGAGATATGGTTTCCTTCTTTGTATTCCAAACAAACGAATTAAAATCAATTATCGTCTTTGTATATTTCTCATAATAGTTGTAAGCATTTGATATTTGTGGAAACTTTTCTATATGAATACTTGTTTTAGAATACAGATTTCTCCATAATTCATCTGTTATAAATGGACAAATAGGTGCTAGAATTAATAAAATAGTTGAAAAACATTTGTGCAAAGTAAAAAGTGCGGACTTTTTTTTCTTGGTATTTTCGTTTTCATAAACTCGACCTTTTACCATTTCCAAATAATGCGGTGCAAAAATTTTCCATGTAAAATCACGAATAACAGATGAGGGTATAAAGAAATTATATTCTTTAAACCCAGATAGAGATTCATGCACGGCTTTAGATAATTCAGAAATTACCCATTTATCAGTAGGTTCTAGAAAATCATCTAGTGATGCCGGATCTATCAAAAGCTGTTCAGTATATACTTCGAACGATGAAAGAAATCGTCCTATATTCCACAATTTTGATAAAAATTTTTGCGAGGCATCCAGTCTTTGTTCAGAACATCTATAGTCTTGTCCCAAATTGCTTTCACTAGCACTCCAAAATCTAAAAGTGTCTGCGCCATATTTTTGAATTAACGGAAATGGGTCTATGACGTTACCCTTACTCTTACTCATTTTTTCACCCTTTTCATCTACACCATATCCCATTATCCAAACGGATGTCCATGGAATTGAATCAGTAAGCTGATAACATCTCAACATTGAATAGTATAACCATGTTCTAACTATATCCTTTCCTTGTGTACGTATAGTAGTTGGATAGGTTGCTTTATGAAATTGATAATCTGAATTAGAATAATATTTTGTGATAAAAAGTGGAGTGATACTAGAATCCATCCATGTATCAAATATTTTTTCTTCCCCAACAAAAACATCATGATTACATTTTTTACAGTTCAAAAATGGTGCTGAATCTTTCCAAGGTCGATAATATTGACATGCATCTGGAACATGAGGTTCAGCACATTTTTTGCAAAACCATACTGGAATTTCAGTTCCATAATATCGTCTACGAGAGATTGGCCAATCGATTGAAACCGCATCTAACCATGTATTAAGTATATGTCTATGTATTTCTGGATAAAATACTATTTTTTCGGATAATTGTCTAAGTATCGGAATGTAATCAAGTTGTTTAAGATAATAATCAGGTAAAGGAATAATTTCAATTGGAGTTCTACTTCGTTCACACAAAGGAGTTCTATGAAGAATTTTTTCCTCTTTTTGTACAAGGTTAGAGTCATACAAAGCGGATATTATTTTTTCTCTTGCTTGATTTACATTCATTCCTCTATAAGGGCCAGCAGATTCAGTGGTTTTTCCAAAATTATCCAATGAAATAATTTCTTTTAATCCTAGATCACGAAATATAGCAACATCATTATGATCTCCATAACTACACACCATTACTGCTCCTGATCCAAATTCTGGTTTCGCATAATAATGTGAATAAATAGGAACTTCTCTCTGAAAAATGGGTATGAGAACATATTTGCCAACTAAATTTCTGTATCTTTCATCATTTGGGTTTACAATTATTGCCTGACATGCAAATAGTAGTTCTGGCCTAGTAGACGCAATAGTTATAATATTGTCGCTGTCTTTTATTTTAAAATTCATAAATATAAGACGTGTAGGCCTATCTTCATAAATAACCTCTTGATCTGCAATAGTGGTACCACAATCAGAACAAT
>CAZHFI010000021.1:0-2949 GCA_964531845.1 uncultured Nitrososphaeraceae archaeon | reverse complement strand
CTATCTTCATAAATAACCTCTTGATCTGCAATAGTGGTACCACAATCAGAACAATAATTGTTAGGTCTGGTTGAAATATAAACCAGTCCTTTATTCCATAATTCAATAAATGTTGATTGAGTAAATTTTCTGTAAGTTTCTGAATCAGTTTGGTAATAATTAAGAAAATTTCCACTGAGTCCTAAATGTTTCATAATATTCAACATTTCTGACTCTAAACTGTCTAATTCATCTTTACATAATTCTAAAAATTTTTTTCTTTCGACTTGTCTCATTCTTATTTTATTTTTCTTTTCTGTATAGATTTCAACTGGAAGTCCATTTCTATCTATTCCAATTGGAAACAAAACATTAAAACCATTCATTCGGGCAGATCGAGCGACCATGTCTATCTGACAATAATGGGCTGCAGCTCCTATGTGCCATGGTCTTCCAGAAGGATATGGAGGTGGAGTGTCAATTATAAAAAGTGGTGAATCATTATCGATTTTTTTAAATTCATAAATTTTTTCGCTATCCCATACAACACGTAGGGCAGATTCTACAAACGGGTTCCAAGATTTGGATGAAATTTTTGGCTCCATAGTAAGTTTCCAGTAATTCAAACTTTAAGAGTTATTAACGTTAAGTTTATGAATCATTACTGGAAAATGATCATTTTAAAAGTTTGATAAGTGTTGAATGACAAATAATGCAGAAATACTGCCTCATGAAAAAGTTAAATAATTCGATAATCCTATTTATTTTATATATCGATATAAAAAACTAACCTGATCTCTATATTCGATTCAGAATTCATCGATTTCAAATTATAATTCATAACCTAATATCTTTTATCGTCGAGGATAATTTAAGCCAAACTCGATGTCGTTTGAATGTGTTTTGTTTGTATTGTAAATAATGTACTTTTTATTCTCATATTGATTACCTAAGATAGATTTTAATTCAGATTAATATCTTTGATTATTTGTTCTTATTTTATACTCTGAATTTATGTATCATATTTATATCATTCATCATTGAGATGACAATAATAAATGTGTCTAAGATATTTGCGTTTATGATATATTAGGTCTTGTAATTTGTTTATATCCATCTTGGAGTTTCTAGAATCACCAATATATAAAATCAAATACTTATCTTCTAAATGTGGATATACATAATCAAAACTCTTTACTACGAGAAATGAAATACTGTTTAAATTCACTAAAATTGACAGTTTCATCTTTTAATTAATAAAAAGAATTCTAAAAATAAAAAATTGAAAAGATAGATTGAAGAAACTATTCTCTATCAAAGATACTAATTAATATTAGTTAAGATATGTGCTCCTTTATTAACACCTTCATATATGTATACACCTATTGCATTAATATTTTTAGGCATTTTTGGAACGATTAATTTTAAAAGTTCCTTTGCTAGATTTTCCACCGTTGCTTCGTCTGAAAGCATAAATGTGGTGGACTTTGGAAGTTGGAGATAAAAATATCCCTGTGGTCCATCGAATCCTACATGGTAATGTAAATCATCTTCTTTCAATAAATATTTTTTATGAATAAAGAACTTGTGGTCCATAATATTTATTGCATCTTTAATTATTTTCTTTGCATCACTAAAATCAATTACCAGTCCATCAATCATTGTTCCTAATACCTCAACCATAATGGTTGATGTATGTCCATGCAAAATGGAACATTTTTGAACTAGTGGTAAAATATGAGCATAATCAAAAGAAAGAGATGGATCTTCAATAAAAATGGATCCAATTTTTTGATCAGGATCATCATAGAAAAAAATAGAATCAACCTCATTTGATTTTCCATAATATTTTGATTTCCCTATTGCTATAATTTCAAGTTCTGGGAAATCTTTTCGGATAGAGGAAAACTGATCTGCATCCAATTCAGAATCAATTATTTTAATATATTTATTTCCATCAAATCGAAAATCTATTTTAATGAGAGAATTATTACTTAACCTAAATTCAACATCATATTCAAAATCTTTTCCAAGAAAAGACAATATTTTTGATATGGTTAGGGAAGTTCTATTTTTAAATATCTTTCCATTTTCAATATATTTTATATCTTTGTTGATAAGAGTACGTTCCATATTACCAATACCATTAAAGTTGAATTCACCAAGTAATATACGTTGGTGTCTGACCTGATATTATTTATTCATTTTGATTTCAGACTCTCAACATACCGTCTTTAAGTGTTAACTGGTGTCACATAATCTAAACAAAATAAAAAGGGGATTGTTAGATATTATACTTTGGCTTCTTGTCTTTATTCGTTCTTCACAACTTTATTACTGACTTATTGTTTATTAAATAGTGATTTGATGATCTTCGTCCTAGTTATTTTGATTCTTTAGTTTGTTATTCTTCAAAAGTATCAATTCATTTGTATTTGCTTCCTACAAAGATGGAATAACTGCTAATCCTATTGCTACAAAGGCAATTACAACTAGCTATATAATGAGGTTTATTCAATATCATCTTGACACTAATTTATTATAAAAGATTTCCTAAATTAAAACCATTTTTCAAAAAAAAGCTAAATTAGGAATATTCATATTGTTTTTAGTTATCTAATACTTTACAAAAACTAATAAACTTATAGATGGACTATATTTAGACTATCAAAATATCGACAAACACAAACATAGTAGCGCTAGCTGAACTAGGCATTTCAATAGTAATATGGTGAAAGAAATCTATTTCAAATTTTTTTTAATCGGAAATTAAAAATAGATTTGATAAAAATTAGGTGCGATTTATACACTTTAATTAGAACTAATACATCAAATTCAACTTGCAGTAGTATAGAAGATAGTTAAAGTGACAATTCGAAATTAGGTAGTGCTATAGAAAATAACTGCAGGACCAGACATCATTGGAGAGCCATTTACCAGAGTATACGATATGAAATATTTGATATGGAT
>CAZHFI010000020.1:19041-25789 GCA_964531845.1 uncultured Nitrososphaeraceae archaeon | reverse complement strand
TATCAAGAATTTCAAATAATTCACTTCTGCTGTTATGTCCTGAAAATTCAAATTTCCTTACATCTGCCAAGCAATTTATGTTTCTTCCTTCTATACGAAAAATTCGTTTTTCCAATAATGCTCTTCCGGGTGTATTTTCTCCCTGGTATGAAACCAACGCAATCCCATTTTTAGAATTTAATGCTATTCCTTTCATATAAAAGATCGCAGACCCACCCACGAGCATTCCTGCAGGTGATATTATGACACATGGCTCATTGACTACTCTCCTTCTTCTACTTTCATTTTGTATCCATTCTATTTCATTTATTACTTTTTCAAATACTTCTGGATCTCGCAAATATTGTGGAAATTTTATCATTATCTCATTTACCTTTAGTGCCATTCCATCCATGACGATTTTATGTGGAAATCCGTAGGCTTTAAGCACACATGCAATCTCTTGAGAACGCTCCACAGAAAAGGCAGGAATAAATAAAGTTCCTCCATTTTCTACAATTTGGTATGCAAACTCTAGAAGATCTTTCTCGGATTGTTCCCGTGGTGTCTGTTCTGTTTGTGAATAAGTGCTTTCTATCAGCATTAAATCTATCTTATCAAAATCAAGATCCGCTGGACGAAGAAGTTTTGAACCCCTTGTATTTATGTCTCCTGTATAAAAAATTTTTTTATTATCATTTTCCACCATAACAGTGGATCCTCCTATAACATGACCTGATTCATATAAACATATTTGTAAATCTTTAATCCTCTTGACCATTTTATACTCTAATTCGCTAGCATGATTCATCATTTTAACAAGGTCGACTTTTTCAAATGGCAGATAAAAACCAGATATCTTTAACATGTCATCTATAAGTAATTCAGTCAGTTCAAAAGTAGGCTTTGTACCCAGTACTTGCATCGAAGATTCACCAGAGAATAATGATGGTACAAACCCAGAATGATCAAGATGAGCATGAGATATTACAACTGCATCAAGGTCTTTAGGCTGAACATGAAGTGGGAATTCTGGTTCTTTTTTTAATGTAACACCATAATCAAGTAATATTTGAGATTTTTCTGATTGTACTAGAAAAGCAGAGCTTCCAACTTCCTTTGCCGCCCCCAAAATTTTTATTTTCATAAGATTTTTTTTAAATACACAGGGTTTAATAAATTCCTAGTTAACTAATTCCTAGATAAATTTTTTTAGCAAAAATCGATGTCCCATAACTTGATTTGTCTTCCATCGTTGAATTTTATTGATTCTAGATATCCAAATCCCAATATATCAAGGATCTTTTCAAAATCATATTGTTCGAAATTTTTCTTCTCATCTTCTAACTGATTCTTTAAGATGTTTTTTATCAGTTTAGATTTTTCTGGATCTTTACTATAAACATACCAATAATTATGAGCTCCGCGCATCATTGATAATACTTTCAAGGAATCATAATCTACTTGTGTGTAATAGCGATTCATTATTTCCGTGTTTACATCTTCCCATGTAGGAGTTGTCCATCTTGCTATTCTTTCAAAACCATGTCCTTCGTATTCAGCAGCCAAACTCAATCCTTGGTCCAAGGTAGTTATAACTACATCAGTCATTTTTGATATTTTATCTCGATAGTCTTCACCTGGGTCCATCCACCCTATGAAAATAACATTAAATTTATCTGATTCTTTGTTTTTTATCGTCTTTATATCAGTTAGAAAAATCGAGTCTGGAATTTTTTTATATAATGCATATAAAATAACTGGATTTCTTTCATATCCAGAGATTCCATCGATAAATTCCAGTATTTTTTGAAAAAAATCGCAATTACCACAGCCTACTTCAAGAAATTTATTTTTATATTTTTTGTCATATTCAGATAGCACATTAACAATTGAAGTGATTCGTTTTACATCGATCTTCCTATAAACAAAGTAAGTACCTTTCAAGTATGGAAAGCTAAATCGTTCATGGAATTTTGAAACAGCTCTTTGCCTATATTTTGCAAGATTATTAAATGCAACAGAGATACTGTCTATGTCATATGACAATTCTACTAAAACAATAATTTCAATCCGTGTCTCATATTTATCTTAATCTTGTCTTGAGATTATTCATAATATCTGAAAATATAAATTCAATAAAAAAAACAAATAAATGAGTTCAGTTGACTAAAAAAAATAATGGTTTTTTGATATGACTTCAAAAAAAGAACAAAAATTAAAGGAGAATAGCGAAACCCTTCAAAGCACTATAGCAACTCTTGACCTCGTAAAGGATAACAAGGAATTACCTAGATCTATACGTGAGCAGATTCATACAATATATTCAATACTAACGGACGAAAAAAATGGTAGTATTTCTGTTAGGGCAGCAAATGCAATGAGTATGCTGGATAGCCTTACACAAAATAGACATCTGGAATCGCATATAAGAACGACATTGTGGCAAGTAGTTTCAAAACTTGAAAACATTAGAGAATAATTTTTAATGCATAAATATAATATCTTTATATATGGTAAAATATTTTTATTTATTCAAATTTGTAATCAATTAAGAAATACATGTTATTTGGTGATTTTAAATATTTTTCCATCATCAAAAGTTAAAACATAAAGATATCCATCTGGACCAGTTTGGAGATCAGTTATTCCTGCAAATCCCTTGGCAAAAACAATTGAATCTAACTCATCATCATTGTCTACAACTAAGTCTGTGACCCCTTTTTGTTCTGGACTAAATGAAAATCCATCCCTATTTTGATTCAACTGGAAAAAATATAGATTCCCATTATTAATATCTCCTGCAAACAAATTTTGTGTATACTGAGGGCCAAAATTTTCTGAATCAAAAAATTCGATATCAGTTATTCCAACCGGATCAAGCCAACTGAACTCTGGGTCAGAATACTTTGCTCCGTTATAAATTACGAGTTCGTTTTCTGACATGGAACTCTTTGAAATTGGACCCATTATTAGCTTCCATCCACTATTAAAGCCAGGAGCAACATGGTTGATTTCATCATAGAGGTCAGGACCATTCTCACTATCCCAAACATCTCCAGTTACTGGATCAAAAGTTAAACCAAAACTGTTTCTTATTCCATATGCATAATACCTATCCAAACCAGTTACGGTTGGATTTTTATCGACAAATGGATTATCTGTAATTGCCTGTCCAGTTGTTGGATCAACTCTAAGGATTACCCCACTAGAATCAGGTCCAGGTCCATCTTTTATATTTTGTAACTGTCCATTCCGCTGCATTTCTCCGGTAATTGAATAAAGATTTCCATCCTTTCCTATGAATATTTTACCACCTTGATGATTTGTTCCTGGAGTTGCAGGAAGATCAGCAACTAATGTCGGATTAATCAATTTAGTTCCATCAAATTGGTATCTATAGATAACATTTCTCAATTCATCGTCATCGTCTTTTTGGAGGTTGGTAGTAAAGTATAAGAACACAAATTCTGCATTTTTTGTTATTCCTAACAGACCTCTTTCATTCTTGTTAACTGCGTTAACCGTTAATATAGGAGAATTTTGAAGTGCCCCGTTGGAAACAATACGTACATTACCTGACTTTTCTATAACTAGGATAGTATTTTGGTCTACAAATTTCATTCCTGTAGGTTCTATTAAACCTGAAACAACCTCATTTATTTTAAAAGTGGCATCGTTGGTTGTTGGCATTGAATATATCATGTTATTTGTATAATTTAAAAATAATAATACTATAATAAGAACAAATGGAAATATTATTAATGAATTTTTCATATTTTTATCTATAATTTATTATTATATAAATATTTATTACAATATTCATAATTACATATTTGTATTAGAAATATCTCAAAGATGAATAATAATCAAATTGATTTTTATTTCTTGTAAAAATTATTCTAAATATAAATATGATAATTATTTCTACATAAAAATTTGATACCTGTTAAATATTAAGTTTAAGAATAAAATTATATTGAAGGATCAGGAGATTGAGCGCATAATAAAATTATTTTTAGAAGAGCGTTCTATTTCAAAACTTCTAAAGAATATTGAACATGAAAAAGACAGTATTTTCAAAAAGAAATCAAAATGATTTTCATAATGTTTTGAAGTATCTTTTTATATTTTATAGTTTACAAATCTGTTGACCCATCTTACGAGCAAACAAGATTGGTGAGATTATTAGTGATGGAATGCTAATAAGGATAAATATTGTTTGATACTGTGAAAGTACTGCTAATGTCGTGCCTGCACCGAACCCAAATAACGAAGCAAAGATACTACCAGCACATGTAGGACATCCCATAAATAAGCCAAATGTAGCTCCGGCAGTTCCAATTGCATAATTATTTTTAAAAAAATTCATTGAGGTTTTTATTGCAAAAGTTCCAATGGATATGTTAATGCCCACCAATACAGACACAATAGCTACTAATAATACATTTAAAGGAATTAATAAACCAACAAAATGTTCTGTGAAATAAATTGTTATGACAGGTACATATCCAGGCATATTACAACATGGTGTTAAATTTATTGAGGGAATTTTTATGCCTTCGTTTTCAAAATTTCTTTCAGGCGAATATATTAAAATTTGTGATAAAAAACTAAAAAAAATTCCATAGATAATGGCTGACATTATTGAAATTTTAACATATTTTTTACTCTGTTTAAAAGGTAACGAAATATAATAAATTATGCCTGTTTCTGTATCCAAATGATGACTATTAGTAAAAAATTTCCAAATGCCAAGAACAATTGAACCTGTGGAAACAAATGTAATTATCCATACTATAAATGATAGATTTTTCAGAGAATTATTGACAAACAACGATTGGCTCTGACCAGGATTTGTAAATCTCTCATAGATTGTAAATGTAATTAATAACGACATGATTCCGATAATCATAAATCTTATTGATACATGTGACAATGGATTTACCATTTTCTTACATTTACCTTGTTATTACCAATAATATTTTTTAATATATTTTTTACTTGAATTTCATAGTTTAGGAGACAGTAGTGACAATGTCTTTGGCGATATAAATTATCTGTGTTTAGAGACTATTAACAATTTTATTCTTAGAAAAAATAAAAAAATTCCTTGTTTTGTAGACATTCTTCCAAGTTATAACTATTACCTTTATGAATGCGACAATCCAGTATTTTGTAATTTGTGAATTGAATGAATTAATTATTTCTAAATTGTTTCCTTATTTACTAAAAACATTATATTGTCTCATAAACAATATGATTTTTATATGATGGTATCATGACTATTTTGATACATATGAGAACTAATAGGTCTATAAATTTAACATCCGTATCTCTATTAATATTAGCGATTGCAACAATAACATTGACTGCACAAAATATAAACCAAGGAAATGCAATAGAACGAAGTAATATCACAGTTCATTCTACCCACTCCAGTATTGATTTAACCCCTGTCGCAGCTATTATTTTTATCAATCAGGATAAAGATAATAATATAGTATTCGTCCCATCAAATGTTTCTATTTCTGCAGGTGAAGAGGTTTTAATATTAAACAATTCCACTTCTGAACAATCAATTACAAATGGATTAAGTCCTGATGACAAATTTTCAGGCAAGTTCTTTGACACGGGGCTTATAAAACCAAATGGTTTTGTAGAATATGCTTCTCACAACATAAGTCCTGGAGAATACCCATTTTATTCAAAGGCAAGTCCAGAATCAACTGGTAAAATAATTGTAAACTAACTACTCAACCATATTTTTTTTGTCTAAAATAAAACCAATTTTATCTTGTTACTGTAAGAAACTATAACAAATAAAGATGCAAGTTAATGGTTATATTTGATGCAACTCCATTCACTGTAGATACTATTTGACAACAGATTACTGGATCCGACTTCTGTCTTCCAAATTATAAAAAAGAAATGAAGTAGTCTTGATTACTTTTTTTGTTTAAACTATTTTTGATGCTACCTGAACCCATGATTTTGAATCGTCCAAATAAATCAGAACAAGGGCATCGTCTTTACCCAAAGTCAGATTAGTTTGGTCAAGGTCGATATTTTTTGCATTTGATAATTTGACCTGATGAAGATCGTTAGAACCTGTCAGAATTATAATTTGTCCATTAGAACCATTTGCTAAGGTCAGTTCAGACGGTGGTTGGTTACCTATTAAAACATAACCGGAGTTATTAATAGGAATAAGTGGCTTCCCTTGTTCAACGAGAACTGCCTTAAAGGTGCCATCATTGACAATTCTCTTGATTTCTGAAGTTACGTATGATTGTACTGAAGATTCTGGTTCTGTTAATGTTTCATTATACCCTGTTAATTCCGTTTGTTGATAATTTTCAGTTTGATAACCTTGTCCATTATAAGTTTCAGGGTATCCATAGTTGTAAATATAGGTATCTCCTTCCTCATCATTGTTGTCATCGTTGATGTAAATTACATCATCGTCATCGTGGTCGTGGTCGTGATCATCATCGTAGTGATCGTGATAATCATCATCATAATCAACATCTATGTCTATATCTTCCCAATCAATATCGTCCCAATCAATATCGTCCCATCCATTATCCCAATCAATGTTTATTTCATCTCCAATATCAATATCGCCAATGTCAATATCTCCGATGTTTCCGATATCGCCAATTTCAATATTATTTCTACCCCCAATATCTATACAATTTCCCTGTTTTCCACATTCAGGGGAATAAGGCAATGTTGTTATTTTATTTAATTTTCCTATCCTGTTCTT
>CAZHFI010000020.1:18725-18941 GCA_964531845.1 uncultured Nitrososphaeraceae archaeon | reverse complement strand
ATCTAGATTCTTTATCGCTTCTTTATCTAGATTCTTTATCGCTTCTTTATCTAGATTCTTTATCGCTTCTTTATCTAGACGTTTACTATTGTCGGGTTTAAATGAAGAAAGTGAGGAGCCCTGGGAAATGCTATTTGGTTTAATTTTCTTTAATTCCTTTTGTTTTATTGGCTTGTTTGGCTTGAAATCATTCTTTTTTGGTTTATAGTTAGATTT
>CAZHFI010000020.1:0-18625 GCA_964531845.1 uncultured Nitrososphaeraceae archaeon | reverse complement strand
TTTTGGCTTGAAATCATTCTTTTTTGGTTTATAGTTAGATTTTTTTGGCTTGAAATCATTCTTTTTTGGTTTATAGTTAGATTTTTTTGGCTTGAAAGATTTGGAAGAGTTCTTTGATTTTAAACCAGAAAATTTTTTTGCCTCGACTTCAAAATATTCAAGATTAGAAAAAACTATTCCAATAATTGAAGATAATAAAATAACAAATACAATATTAAATTGAATTGACACTATACTCTTCGTTTTTAATAATGTTTTACCTTTTTAATCTTTTTGAAAAATTTTAAAATTTTCTAAATATAAAACCTAGATTTATATTTCTATAAAGTGGATGCATTAAAAAGAATTTATATTACATTATAACTATCTGAACGATGTAAAAGTTCATGTTTCAAATAAAGCCTTTTAATTTTAGATGTATTTTTTTGTCTACATTTGTTTTGACTTTAATAGCAGTATCTGCTTTATTGATGTTCCCCTTTCACTTATTACAGGTACAGTCTTCAAATTTTCAAAATCAATCTGTGTCTGAAAATTCGATCCCAAATACAACCAAGAATGATAATTCTTTAAATCCTAATCTAACCGAACTTACATCTCAATTTACTCCTCCTAGAATTGTACAAATCACTCAAGGCATTTACAGTGCCGTGGGATATGGCCAATCTAATATAATAATGGTGGAAGGAAAAGAAGGAATAATAATTATCGATAGTGGTTCTTCAATAGAACAGGCGAAAAAAGTCCTTGGGGAATTTAGAAAGATTACCGAAAAACCCATTTCTGCCTTGGTATATACAAATGGAAAAGGATACAATATTGGCGGTGGTGGTGTATTTGTCAATGAAAGCAAAAGCAAAGGTTACAATATTGATGTCATAGCCAGTTCGCAGTTTATGGAAAACATATTTCCAATGGTCGGTCAGGTTGCTAAGCAAAAATCTCTATATGAGTTGTATATTAATGGAATATTGCTTTCATTAAGCAACAGTAGCGATTTTCCTTCAGGTAGTGGACTTGGTCCTGTTTCAAAATTTGGAAACATATCTTTCATTTCACCAAATATAATTTTCAATGATACTCTAAAAACTAATTATGCCGGAATAAATATGACATTAATTTCTGCCTCTGGTCCATCTCCTGAACAAATTGTCGTATGGTTGCCTGAGAGAGAGGTTCTCATTACCAGTGATATTGTTTACCCGGCATTTCCAAAGATCTATTCTATGGCTGGCATTGAAGATGTGGATGTTCAAAAATGGATAGACGTAATAGATATGATGATCTTGTTACATCCTGCTTATATTATTCCAGGGCATTTACATCATGCAAGCGGATACGAAAATGTATCTAATATTTTAACTTCTTACCGTGATGCAATGTCATATCTTATTCAACAAACAGTCAGACTAATCAATAAAGGATTTGATGCAAATGAAATTTCAGAGATACTAAAACTCCCACCGTATTTGAAAAATCATCCATGGTTACAAGAAAGATTAGGACAGGTCTCTTGGACCGTAAAACAGGTTTACAATTACATCGTAGGATGGAATTCTGGTGATGCAACATGGTTTAACCCTGTTAGTCTTTACGATAGAGGAACCAAAATTGTCAATGGGTTTGGCGGCATTAATGCAACAATTAACGAAATAAAAAAATCCATGGCTAAAAAAGAGTATAATTGGTCCGCAGAATTGGCCACATATATCCTATACGGATTTCCAGATAACGAAGAGGCCAAAAAATTGAAGGCCGATGCTTTAAGAAAAATGGGATGGGAAAATCCTACTATTGAAGGAAGGAATTGGTATTTAACTCAAGCAAATATTTTGGATGGAAACATAAATGCATCTACACTACAGAACATCCCAAAAACAAATCTAGTAGATGAAGTATTAAAGACAATTTCAAATGAAGATCTTCTATCCAATATGTTGTTTAAACTTGATCCTATTAAAACACCAGAACAAGACATAACCTTAGGAATATACCTAAATGACACTCAACAAGGATATACACTAGAAATTCGTAATGATGTAGTAATATATGATCCATCATACCCTGAACAATATGATATTACTATGTTTACAGATTCAGAGACTTTGAAAGATGTTCTTCTTGGAAAGATGAAATTTCTTGATGGAATTGTCAGTAAGAAGATAACTATTGAAGGAGATATTCGAAACTTTATAAATTTCATAAGATCTTTTGATCAGCGATTTTTTATTCCCGTGTATGAGTAATACTAAATTTACCTTTATTTTTAGACACTTAACGATTTGATATTATTAAATAGATTTAAATCACTTCCCTAATTTATAAAAAGAACTAACATACTTACATACACATATCTAATTTCAAATATTTTAAAGATTTATGAGACATAGAAAATCTATTTATATCATCACCTTTTAAACGATATAGTATTTTTCTAAATTGTTCTTAACGATAATCAAAGTTTGTTTATCTTAGATCGGTTTTAAAGACGAAGATCTGATCAAGTTTGTGGAAAAAGGTAATATACATTTTTGTAATTGTGACCCTATCGCAAATACTATACCTATTAACCTTTTATCTATAACCAAATCATGATTCAATGATTCAAGAGAATCTCACAATTACCGATAATTGTATCGTCATGTGAATCAAAATCTGTTACGGTATCTGCACCTTCTCCACAATCAAAAAAATCATGTCCTGAACCGCCCGTGAGAACGTCGTTATCACCTCCCCCATACAATTTGTCATCACCCTTACCTCCATACAGAAAGTTTCCTCCACCACCATATACTGCATTAGTTCCAGATTCACCTAAAACAATATCGTTACCATCATCGCCAAACAAGGTATCTGTTCCCTCACCTCCAGCAATAATATCATCTCCTTCATTTCCATGAATTATATCATTCAATCCATTTCCTTGGATTTGATCATTCCCTTCCAGACCAAGAATCGTATCAGTTACAGTAGTTCCTATCATTACATCATCCATATCAGTACCCACACAATTGAATGGAGGACAAACAATTGGATTGTCATCAATAGCAGTGGGATTAACAGTTTGGGTATTTTTCAATGAATCTGTTTTTATTTCCTCAAAATTCTGTGATTGATTAGATATTTGGTTAATGGTTTGCAAATTTTGAGGTGGGCTAAATAAATCAACAAACGCGGAAACTTTCAATGAAGTTGTTGATAAAAATAAGATAAATAAGATAAAACTAACAAGAATATTGAAATTTAGCATAACATTATCTGTTCTTATCTTTATATTTCAATATAAATAAGTAGAGAATCTAATGTAGTATATTATTTTATAGAAGAGAGCATCGGTATATTACAGTGGAAAATTTAGACTGTTCAAATTTGTTTGCATAAAAATTAGGATGCTAGATTATATAATACTTGATTGCGATCTAATAAATTATCTTTAATGTTAGCTTACGAAATTTGCAATTTTTATAATCTAGTTATAAATTTTATTAATTTAAAAATAGAGTATATTTTCCATATAGAAAGTTTCCATATAAAAAGTAACTGAAATATGTTACTATACTTATTTATACCAATTCCCAAGCTATTAAACAATGATATCATTAACAATTAAGATTTTAACAATACTTATGTTTTTTAGTTGCTTATTAGTTGTTCCTCAGTATCAAATATTTGCAGTAATCGGTACTCAAACAGATGATACACTTGTCGACGGAGTCAACGACCTTATCAGGTGCTTAGGCAATAGCTTTTCACCAACAATCTGTAAAGGGACTAACCACGATGATAAAATAATTTCCAGCGGAGTAGGTTATCAAACAATTTATGGTCTAGATGGAGATGATCTTATACAAGGGGATGTCCAAAGTGACGTCATTTATGCCGGCGACGGTGATGATATCGTTTCTGGTGGGGAAGGAACCGATAGCGTTTTTGGAAATGATGGTAAAGATATTCTGTATGGTGATTCTGGTAGCAGTGCGGTATATGGTGGTGGAGGAAACTTTCTGTATGGAGGTAAGGGTGATGACAAATTGTATGGAGGTGCAGACAATGACGTTCTCACGGGCGGTTCAGGACATGATTCTTTTGATTGTGGAGAAGGAGCAGACACTGTAACTGATTTTGACCCAGACGAAGATACGGCATTTGGTAACTGTGAGAATCTAGAATAGAAATAGATTGTTGGGCTTAGATTTTAATTGTCAAAAAATATAACCAACTACAATTATAATTAATTTATCTAATTTTCATAATAAAATACAGTTTCCCTGCATTACATCCTTACTTGGTTGAAAATCTACTATTAGATCCTGCCTACCATTGCAGATAAAAGTATTATGTCCAGACCCGCCCACCATCACCTCATGATCGAAACCACCTATCAGTTTATCATTCCCATTACCACCATACAGAAATGAGGTTCCTCCACCTAGTCTCTTGTTTGGCCCACTTCCACCTATTATTATATCGTCTCCATCATTACCAAATAAAGTTGAAGAACCATTCCCGCCCAAAATTACATCGTTACCATTTCCTCCAAAAACAACTTCACTACCAAGACGTCCCTGAAATTTGTCATCTCCATCAAATCCATATATTGTTCCTCCGCTGATTGCTTCCACTATGAAATCATTTTCATTTGTTCCTTTACAGACAGTTTTATGAAGTAAAAGACCACCAACACATTGTATGGTTTTATCATTTGTGTCAACGAGTCTCTCGTTGTCACCTAGACCCTCGCCATTCACTGGATAAAGCAAGAATTCAGCCAGAGGGAAGAGAAGTAAAATAATAGCATGCATTGAGATTAGAAAAAGCATAATTGTGTTATTTTATAGTAGTTTTTAATATAAAAAAATATCTATGTTTAACAATTAATAATTTAGTGTATCAATATAAAAATTTTTTTCAGATTAGTGTTGGAATCGTTCTCAAAATATTAATACATAGTAGCTAGAAAAAATTATTTGTAAAAATTTATTTAATTTCATCTTTTTTCCATCCAATTTAACAATAACTTTTTTGATTAAAATATTTATCTAATGCCGATAGCACTAGATATATTGTCTCTATGGTCGTACGGCACCTTTGTTTTATTTGTAGTATTAAGTCTTACAACTATTTCTGAATTTATATCAAATATCAAAAATGTGTATCCTAGTTTGGATCCGATTGGCTCCGGAATTCATCCATACAAATCAAATACAATTGGATGCTCTAATCCATGTTTTGGAACTGCAGATAATGACATCATCATAGGGTCGCCCATTTCTGATCAAATATTGGGACTGGATGGAAATGACAGTATACAAGGTAATGGAGGAAATGATACAATATTTGGTGGAAACGGTAACGATACAATCTCAGGCGGGACTGGATTTGATATCCTTTTAGGAGAGGATGGAAATGACGTGATAATTGGGGATTCAACTACGAGTTTAATTGAATCGTCGGTCGGAAACCAACTGGCAGAGATAGATGCCCTATATGATATCCTTCTAGGAAGTAATTTCACAATATCTTCTAATTCACAAAGTGAAATGAAAATTCATAACAATAATGACACAAATATTACGAATTTGTTTGATTTTGATAGACAAAACGAACCAATTATACATTTAGGCACACAGTTGTTAGATGGTGGAATGGGGGATGATTATTTGCTTGGTCAAAATGGGGATGAAGATTTCATAGGGGGACCAGGTCATGACTATTTTGACTGTGGTGAAGGCACTGATTTTGTGTTGGATTTTGACAAACGTGAAGATACTGTCGATATAAATTGCGAGGTTCTAGAATAGAGAAATCTTTTATAATTCTGAAATGTTATAGTCAAATAGGTATTTATAAAAATAAGATTAATCAAAAATTTTGTGCCAAATCCGATCCCACTTGTTTTTAAAAATAAACTTTATTTAAGAAATAGTAATAAATAAAAATGGTAGCTATAATGATTTTTTCGGCTTGCCAACTGTCTTTTCGCTTTCTTCTGAAATACTAAATTCATCTAGTATAACATTGTTGTTATGGTTTCCTTTATCAGAACCAATAGGGGTTAGTTTTGGTGCAGGATTAGCTATGAAAGTTCCCTTGAGGGATTTACCATTTACTTCAATGTTTAAGAATCCAAAATGTTTGTCGTCTTGGATTGAAACAAATGGAGATTGTCCTGTTAATTCATAAAGACCTCGTCCTGCAGTACCAGTTATTATGTAGATTACCCCATCATCCATACCATAATTATTTTTATTTTGGTTTGAGATTAATGGCTGATCGGTATTTACTCCTATTGGGTTATACTTTAATGGGAAAGTCCTCTGATAGTTATGATTATCTCCACTCAATACAATGTCTACACCGTATTTATCAAAAAGAGGTTGATAGATATTTCTAATAGAAAGGTCAGATGGATGTTTTGATGGAGAAGTGAAAATAGGAACAGGTTCTACGACGATTGTCCAATCAATTTTTGGATTATTAAAGGCATTCTTCAAATCATTTTCAATGAATTGATGTTGCACAGTTCCAGGAGTATAATCAGTGTAGGCATCCATAAAAGTTACATGAACATTATTTAAATCCACGGAATAATAGGTTTTTTCAATACCAAACGGTTTAAGATATTGTGCAGTTACTGCTTCTATCCCACCTACAGTATCACCATAATCATGGTCTCCCAATGCTAACTTTATTTTTGATGCTAATGGTGAAATTTGTTGAAACCAACACTCCCCAGATGGTTTGTAACTTAAATCACCAGCTATAACCACTAATTCTGGATTATGATTTTGGATATTCTGTGATGTTGTTTTTGCATTTGGATTACATCCCCAGTCAGAAGCAACTGCAATGTTAAAATTTCGTTGATTTCCTGTTTTTGATTTTATCAAACTGATATCATCCTCGTTTATAATATCAGGTTTAGCTTGAACAAAGTTAACGTTACTGTTATTTATCATCAAAATTATACCCGTCGTGAAAATTAATAAAAATAATACAGAATATTTCATTTATTATTTCACCTTTTTAATACTCTGATTCGAAAATATTTCTAAAAAATTCCTCAAATCGATAAAATTACAGGATATTTTATATGTTTTTTTGTAATAGTTATTATATTCTCTGAACATAACTTCTAATAACTTCCGTATCTTTTACACAAACGAACAATAAAAGTGTTTGGACATGTTTATATATGGTTATTTAAAGATGATTAAAACAAGATATTAGTATGTTTATTCTCTAGTAATTTTTTTCTGTAACTTATTTACCTAATAAAAAATTATGACTAATGTAAGCAAAATATTCTGTAATTTTTTAACATCTTTAATAACGTGAAATAATGTTATGAATATGAGGATAATAAATAGTCACTTTAAAAGTAAAAATGTCAAGAACTTTTATTCTTTTTCCTTATGATTTTGGCCAAGATTAGTTTTTTTACTTATCAAATCTTTGATAGCATCCATTATATGTTCTTTTAATATCTCATATTGGTCCTTTGATATCTTTCCTCTAATAAATTCCTGTTTTATAATTGCTAATTTTTTAATAACGCTATTAATAGCAATATCAATATTTTCTGAATTTACTTCTTTAAGAATGCTGTTTAGAAATATATTTGCGTGTCTTTTTTGACGAGATTCTTGAATTATCCTAGTGATTGATGGAATGAAAAAACTGAATATCGCCCCTAGAAACACTGCCATATATTGTGCAGGAATTTCATCTAACTTTAAAAATGGATTAGATTTTTGCAAATTTAAATTGAGATAGGCGATTTTATTATATATGTGTTCATTAGTTAGCGAATTATTAAAAATATGATTAATGTCATATTCATCCATCACACTATATGAAATATTTATTGGTATTATGAAATTTTGTTCCCCAGACGTTTGTTTTAACAAAATTTCTATGGGGATGATACCCTGCCCACTCAGGAAATCAAAATTGTTACCCTGGCTAAAATTGATTGAAAGACTATCAGATATGTTTTTGTTTAATAACTTTACATTAACCATTAGGTTATGTACACTAGTGTTATTAAATTTTAAAATTGCCGTGTTTTTACCCTTATTTAGATCGATAGTTTGGTCATCTATTACCAGACCGGGAGCAGGAATATGCAATTTTCCATAACTGTATGATAATCGATAGTCTTCAGATTTTCTTCCTATGTCCACAAACAATCCATAATTTGATGGATACCCAAATGGCTTTAAATCGAGTGTAATCTTAAAGCCGTCGGGCATAACAGATAAATGTTTTTCATCAAGTTTAGAGTAATAAAACAAGGGTTGAAATTCATAGTCCAGAAGTTCATATCCTTTTATCACCCAATCAAGATTTTGAATCCAATTTTTGGAATTTAAAGTCCTTAGCATTATATCATTCAACTCCTTTCCTTCCAGAAAGTCCATCATATTTGAATAATTTTGAAAGTGGTTATTTTGTTGGTTTATAGTAGAATCTGAATTATTATTTTTATAATTTGATGCGTTATTATAAAGTAGAAATCTATAATCATATCCGAAGAATCCAGTGGTTACATCATCATCAGAGTCGATCAAAATATTAATAAAAAAGTTATTATCAGTTTTATTATTTACCATCTTAGAGAGTTCATTTAAAAGATTATCAAATAAAAACTTGATTTGTAAATGTGTTCCATTACTTGAAACATAAACCTTTTTTAAATTAACATTGTTCTCTGACTTTAACAAATTTAAGTCAAAATTAGTACTATTTTTTTCATCAATATAATTGACATAATTTAGGGTTTTATTATTAAGTGATTCGGATTGTAATTTTGGAGAAATACCATATATTTGAGATAAGGTAAGAAGAGAGAAGAATAAGAGAAGAAATACAATTAAAATTTTCATAAATTTTTTTAATTAGGGAGTAATTTAATTTTTTGATTTCAAGTTCTAGATCATGTTAAATTATTGTAGGAACATCAGGATAATTATACTAAGAATAACTTTCTAATTTCGCATAGTCGGTTTCACTGAACCAGTTACTACATATTAGTAATATTATTTCAGAATCAATTCAAAAATATGGGCTTTTTCAACAAATATAATGATAGTCAGTAATAAAGATTCGATAAAATTTCTTTGAACCTTCTAAAACAATTTAAACAATTAAAAATAATAAAACAGCTATCGAATGGAATATATTGTCAAAAGCAATTAGTGCTTTCTCATAGCATATTTATTTCCAATTTAAGTTAATTTAATGGTGTTTCAGTATCTAAAGAAAAAGTTATGAACTTGTGAGAAATTTAGGCGATTATAAATAATTCATAGACTTGAATCAAAAAAGTTACGTTTATCATTATTATATTATAAAGTTAATAGATAAAAAGTTAAAAATAACTTATCTAACTTTTTTTGTGAAATAAATTAGAATTTTTATTGAATCAGGTCGAAAGCAGTGTCATAAATTTATGGCATCCACTTTCTTTCAAAAAAATGGTAGATTTAATAAATATTTCATATACAAGAGATACTTACGTTATATTTTTTAATAAAACTGCCAAATTTAAATTTATCTTATATTTAAGTAGGATATGAATTTTTATGTATGAAGATCTCGATATGTATTTAATTAAAACTGTTTTAGTAAATAAGAAATGGTTAATATTTTATTGTAGCTAATTCTACGGTTACAAACTACTGTAATAATTCCTCAATGATATTAACATATTTTCATATTGAGAATATATGCAAAAGATATAAATTCAACCGACTTAATTTTTTATTTGGAATGCCTAAAAGAGTTTTAACTGAAAATTTATTTTTGTTTTCACATAAAAAATATATCCTAGTATTTTTATCATTGTCGATCTCAATTTTTATTTCTTCCTTAATTTATCAAATCGATGTTTTTGCTATTCCATCTGAAATTTCTAATGTATCAAATGATTTTAATTTTGTAGCTGCGGGTGATTTTTCATGTAATAAAAATGCGAAACAGACGGTAAATGGAATGATTGAACAGAGCCCTGAAATAATACTGGCATTAGGGGACCTTTCTTATAAAGATAGCGGCTCATGTTGGATAAAGTTATTTCCTAAAAAATACCACGAGCAAGTAAAAGTTGCAATAGGATATCACGATGTCAAATCCCCCACGGCTGGAGCAAAACCAGCAAAGCAATATGTGAAACATTTTGATGCGGATGACAAACAGTATTATTCATTTGATTACAAAAACGTGCATTTTATAGCAATGTCTACGGAGACAGAAGCAGGCAAAGGTAGTAAGCAATACAAATTTGTAAAAAATGATTTAGAAAAGGCATCTGAGAATGAAAACATTGATTGGATTGTCGTCTTTGGATATAGACCGCTTTACTCCTCTGAGAGTGAACATCAAGGTAATGAAGACCTAAGAACAGTATATCATCCATTATTTGACAAATATGGAGTAGACCTGGTACTGAACGCTCACAATCATAACTATCAGAGGACCTACCCAATCGAGTATAATGATGGGAAAAGTTTCAAACCTAAAATCATAAATACTGATAAAAAAATCTATGACAAGAGTGAAGACGAAAACCCTGTATTTATAACTGTAGGAACAGGTGGAGAATCACTATATCCATTTCAAGATAAATCAAAATTCATAGCAAAACAGGCAAAGGAATTTGGATTTTTAGAAATAAAGGTAAAAGATGATCCTACCTATGGAACGATGTTAGAAGGGAATTTTCATAAGAACAAGGGAAACGATATAATTGATTCATTTACAATTCATAAACAGAAATCAAATAGCATCACTTGATGAATAAAGGTTATTTTTCAAAGTTAAAATTTAATTTTTTTTATTACAGCTAGAAAAAAATTACTGGAAATTAGACTTCCCGTTTGGATTATCTGGAATCTCCTAAATACACTAGAATATGAGCTTTCTGATGAGGAAACATGTATCTGTACAAGGCATTTTTCAGTAAACATTGTTTTGTTGCGTATTTTTTTCAAGGTACAACTTCAGGTATTTGAGCGTGGATTTACACACCATTTTCCTGTACTAGGGCATCCAGTCTTCAAAAAGTACAACAAGATCATCTGTTTACGTGTATCTAGCCTTCCAAATATACACAACTATCTATTTCTGTTTGCAGGCATCCAAATAAATGGTTATAAAAAATTTGTATATCACATATAGGAATTCTTTGTTTAAAGATTTGGAGAAGGCTTGAAGTTAACCACTATCATTCAATGTAGATTTAAGAATAAGACATTCAATCCTAACTTGTCAGATCAAAATAGTCAATTCAGGCTGAAAACATCTAGCTCCATTCAACCTATATCTATTTTTATAGCCAAAGTACACTTTGGAGCTAAGTGTAAATTGTGGATTTAATTAACCACATTATGATCAGACAGGGTAAAAATTGTGGAATCGGTTAACCACATGTATTTTTATAAATTCCTATCGTCATTTTTTACCCACTCATATCAAAAGTTATGCTAAAAACCATTAGGAGAATTATTCCACATTATTTCCAGTTCTGTCGATCTGTAATTCGATAGTATAACATTTAGAAAATATTTTATACGCAGTAATTTTGAAAATACGTACAGGATAGTCATCTTCCAATTGCTTTTTCATCGATATCATCTCAAATTCTATAATAAAGAATGATTATAATCTATTTTCGCCAGATAATGTAATTTTTCGCCGTATTTAAGCTGAATATAGACATAGTTTTTATTAGTCCTCAGATGAAAACATCAAATAAATATATGTTAAATAAATAATTAAATAAATGAGATAATTGGATATAAAAAGAGAATTTTATTTGTTTTTTATTATTCCTTCGATGGCATCTTTTAAAATTTTTCATTTGGGCAAAAGACGGAAGATCTTTCCATCTTCTTTGTCAAAGGATAGGACATATAAATAGCCATCCGGGCTAACTTTTATATCAACAATCGTTCCAAAACCAGTTCCAAATACTACTGGTGCAAATTCCCCGTCACTATCTGCTATTTTATCTTTCAATGCACCATCCAAAGCAAGCCCATTTCTCTCTTTGTTCAATTTAAAATGATATAGATTTCCAAATTTGGCATCTCCCACAAAAAGATCATTTTTGTACTCCGTTCCATATGCCGCCGAATTCAGAAATTTGAGAGCAGTCGGAGCTACCGTTTCTTTCCAAGTAAATTCAGGTGCTCGATATTTTCCTTTACCGTCGAAATTTTCAAGGTTTTGAATATCGGTTGCTGTTGCAACAGGGCCCATTCCTGAATTATCGTCCACAGTCCAAATTCCCATTATGTATCTCCATCCACCATTAAACCCAGGCTCTATCAGATTCATCTCATCTGCAAAGCTAGGTCCATTTTCTGTATCCCACAAATTTCCAGAAACAGGATCAAAATCCATGCCAAAACTATTCTTTATTCCATATGCATAATACATGTTAAGTGGAAATTGCTCTCCAAGTATACCTTTACCAACGGGCTTTCCATTTTGATCCATTACCAATATACCTGCACGTCCATCAGGAAATTTTCCATTTATGTAGTTTTGTGCTTGGGTATGGTATTGTGGGACTGTGTTGAACAATTTTGTTGGGAACATATCTCCTACAGATGCGTACAAATTGTTATCTGGACCTATTGCTAAGATCCCACCATTGTGACTTGGCCCAGGATTTGCCGGGAGGGTTGCCAGTAATATTGGATTTGTTAATACACCATCCTCGAATTCGTAGCGATAAATCTTGTTTGAGGCATCATCTTTGCTAGACCCTTCACCTTGAGTTGCAAAAAGATAAACATAGAATTTGTTATCACTATGGTCTTTAACATTTGAAATTCCCAACAACCCTCTCTCGTCTTTTGTCTTAACTGGTATGGTTAGTATGGGACTTGTATTTTTTGTTCCGTCAACAATCATTTGTACTGTTCCAGTATCCTTCTCAGTTACAAGAATTTTGTCATTGTCGATAAAGCTCATAGCAGCGGGACTTTTTAATCCAGCTGCATATTCCTCTACTACAATATTACTATCCTTTACTGTTGGAAGTCCCGAGATAGTCGCCCTTGCGGCATAAGATGAATGATCGGAAGCAAATAAAAATACAGACCCAACAAATGCCATTAAGAGTATCATCGATATTCCATAATATGAGAAACCTATGGAATCAATTTTATTTTTAACCATTTTAACCTGCTAAATCTAAATTATATCTGATATAAATAAACATTTGTTTAACACAAAAATTTTTCTTACCTTCAGCTTATTTGATAGGCTTTGGATATAAAAAATTTCAATTTTAGTTCTAAATAAGAATTGAATAGCATTTAATATTTTAATAAAAATCGAAGTATTTTATTTGAGTCAAATTCGCTTTAACCAAATTTATGCTGATATTAATGGAACTTTATTGAATAATTCAATAAAGTAGAATTCAATTAAAAATAATAGAATTTTGATTGCTTACAATATCAAATACATTTATTTAATATGATTCTAAAAAAATATTTTTATTGTCAAGGAAAATTGCTATTTGAACATTTAGAAATATTTTGGTTAATTATCAAACCACTATTTGATTATTTTTAATTTTATACATAGTTAAGTATCAATTATTTAGACGTTTGTATCACAAGTCTTAATTATATAAAAAATTGTTACGTTAATTGAGTAATGTAATGAGTACAAGATTCAGTAACTTTCAACTTAGATTCCTTATTGCTTTTTCTATAATACCTATGCTACTATCATTTTTTACACTATATCATTTTGCTTATAGTGAAAGTAGCACCAATCTGGACTCCAAAGCAATGTATGATAATAAAGAGTTAGTTTTAGATCAAAATACAAAAAATTTTGTGATTATAATTCCAAATGAAGCACATGAATCCGTTAACCAGCCAAAGAATCAATTGCCGTTGGCAAATCAACCCTACCTGCCACAAAATTTGGTAATTAAACAAGGAACCAAAGTTTTTTGGTATAATGCAGATGTTGGACACACACACAAGATAAGCTTATTTGATGACAAGTTACAAAATGTTTTTTCTGCTAACACTTTTGATTTTAATTTTGAAAGTACTCCATATGAACCAACAAAAACAGGAGTTTATACTTATGAAGAAAAGGATGTAAATGAAATCGATACAGCATTTGTTATGAATGGAACAATAACTGTTGAAGATAATAAGACGGGTGAAAATACAAATTCCACTGGTTCCAATTATACTGTAGGTACATTCATGGTGCCAAAGAAACTATTAACGGACTATGAAAATGAATTTAAAAATAATGGAATCAATTTCGTGAGCACTTATTCATTTAAAGATATCAGGGGAGGACAGAAAGGAACGGGACCTGAACAATCATACGTAGTTTGGAGTACAGGTGAACAGGAGCTAGACAAAGTACTTAAATTTCTAAAAGATGTTACTCCAAAGCTTCCCTATAACTAAAAATCATATTATCTATTTTTATGATAAAGATTTAACTTTTTTTGAAAGAATATATGAAATTATATTAATGTTAATTACATTACTGTTAACATAGAACATAAAAATATATTGAAAATTAGTTTTTTTAGATTGACATTAAAAAATAGAGTGAATAAATTCTAATTAATTAAAGATATATCATGTGGTTGAAATTATCATAAATGATAAAAAATATCCTGTTTTGGATTTATGTACTAAAAAGACCTACAAATTTCAGTAAAAGATTATTATAGTTTGAAAAGTTTCAGAGATTTCAATTGATTTTTCATTATCTATATTATAATATTAACATTTTAACTTTTTTCTTAACATTGTCTAATCATTACAAAACCCACATAGATAGATTATTATTGCTTATTTGATTGTATTTCTTATCAAGTAAATTTCCAGAATATTTTTTATACTCAAACACAGGTATGACAGTTGAATATGGATAATTGTTTTTTTTTGCATCTTGTTTTTTCTCGTTGAATAATTAACTAGAATAATTTCCGATTTTATAATCTTTGAAAAAATTTTAAATTATTTTTTTAGGATCGATCCATTTGTATTTTTACCAAATTTGTAAATTATGTTTACCAAAAAAATTATGAATAGGTTATATCTATTAGATCATCAAATAGTGAGATAATTATGAAAGCTGCTATATTTCGAGAACATAGTCTTGAACCGGAAAAGGTTGTCAAAATAGAAGATATTGAGATTCCAAAAATCAAACACAATGAGGTATTGATAAAGGTGGAAGCTGCTGGATACAACTATAATGACCTATGGGCCATCTGGGGAAAACCTATCCAAGTCCCAATGCCGCATATTTCTGGTACAGACATTTCTGGCACAGTAATAGAGGTAGGAGAAGCCGTTAGTTCTTTAAAAAAAGGAGACAGAGTTGTATCACATGGTAACCTAAGTTGCAGAATTTGTAAAATGTGTTCATCGGGAAGGGAATATGATTGTGAAAAAAGAATGGTATGGGGATTTCAAACAGGGCCTTTATGGGGAGGATATTGTCAATATACTCATTTACCAGAGTATAACGCAATAAAGATCGATGACAGTATTTCCTTTGAAGATGCGGCAGCTATATCCATGGTTGGACTTACTGCATGGCACATGCTAGTTAATAGGGCTAAAATAAATCCAGGCCAAACAGTCTTGATAATGGGCGGTACAAGTGGAATGGGAATGATTGGTATCCAAATAGCCAAATTATACAATTGTAATGTAATAGCCACTGCTGGAAATTCTGAAAAAATGAAAAAATGTTTGGATCTTGGGGCTGATTTTGTAGTAAATCATAGAGAAGAAGACTGGTACAAAAAGATTAGAGAATTTACCAACAAAAATGGAGTAGATATTGTTTTTGAGCATATCGGTAAATCCGTATTTCCGCAGGAAGTATCTTTGCTAAAGACAGGTGGAACTCTGGTCTCAACAGGAGCGACAACCGGATATGATTCTAAAATTGATTTGCGATATCTTTTTTTTAAAGGCATAAACTTGCTCGGTGCCACCCAGGGGCCTAAAGAATCATTAGAAGAAGTCCTTCATTGGACATCTAAGAAAAGACTTAAACCATTGATAAGTAAGATATTACCATTTAGTGAAATGGTTAATGGACACATCATGATGGCAAATGGTGACGTTTTAGGAAAATTAATTACAACACCACAAAAACTATGATATGAAATTTTTTTATTTATTTTAAGTCATCTTTTTTCCTAATATAAGGTCATTTTTTATTAATAGTGTGAAATATTAATAGAAAAAATGAATTTAATACTTAATTTTTGTTCTTGTTAAATTTAAACTAAATAATTTACTATAAAATAAAGATTTTAATCTTTCATTTTATTTTGCATATGATACTTCAATCTCGTACCATTTGACTGTATTAAACTTGTATTAGCAATTTTTTTGTGATAATAAATCATAAAATAGAATCTCTTTTACTTCATTTAAATTATATATACAGATTGTATAAAGATTATTGGATAAATTTTTGCAAGAAAAAAGCAAGTATAAAAAAACAGTAATTTATCAAACCCTTTGTGGAATTCTACTTTTATTGATTTTGTTCTCTTATAATTTGAATAACAGCCTTTCAGATCCTTTTGAATCTTCAAATAATCAATCAATGTTTATCGGTGTGAATATGAAAGGTAAATTTACTAGTCTAAATTATGAGAGATTTCAATCCGATATATTCCCTTCCGACTATTATGAAAAAAGTTTTCAACTTATGAAAAATCTTGGGATGAATCACGTAAGGTATGTTTTTTACTGGGAAGCCTATGTAAAAAATCCAGAATTATTCATATCAGAATTAGAAAAGTTCTCATCGGCAGCGGATAAATTTGGATTAAATGCTATCTATGACAATCATCAATTCCATACCTCAAGTACTCTTGACAAAAGGGGATCTGGATTTCCCGAGTTTTTAATTGATCCCTCGAAATACCCTTACGATTCATCTAACAGCAATAAAACTGACCTGTCAGTAAACAATTGGTGGCTAGATTGGTGGCATAATAAGATAAAAGATTCCCAAAAAAACAAGGGATGGAATCTACAGGCAGATTTTTTAAAAACCGTTGTAAATTTGGTTGATAATCATTCAAGTACGTTAGGATATGAAATATTGAATGAACCCAAAATTAATAATTCAAAACAACTGCCATTGGTGGGAAAGTATTATAAGTTTATGGTTAACCAACTAAGAGAAAAAACAAATAAATCAATAATTTTGGATATGACTATACCCATAAAATTTTCTGATCCAAACCTAAATCTGACTGCTGCAAAAATGGCAAAGATTATACCAAAAAATCAAAAAAATCTTATATTTAAAATATCTTTATATGGTCTTCCCGATCTCGATAAATATCAGAAAAGAAAACTAGATCTTCTCACAAACACATCACACATAGCAAAAGTTCCTCTGTACGTAGGAGAATGGAATGACGTAACGCGTGAAGAAATTGCTAATTCGGGGAATTTCGATATCAATAGAACTGCAAGTGACCTATTACAGAACGAGTCGGATAGTTTCATTAAGGAATTTAGAAATATGAAATTGTGGGGTTGGGCTTTTTGGAACTGGAATTATGTCAATACGCCGCCAGATAATTTCAATCTAGTTACGGTTGAAGGTAAGGACATCATCCCCACAAAATATTACGGAATTTTAAGAGATTCTTTGGTTAAATATTATCCAAATTCTAGTAAATAATTTTTGTTTGCAACTTTAAAATTTTTACTTTCTTTTATTTGATATATTTGAAATTTATAGTAACTAAGAAATTAAAATGATGCAGTGTACAGTTAGTTGATTGAGAGATGTTTAGATATACGATTTAATGATTATAACTATTTACAACATACATTATAAAGATCCCACAATGATATTAAGATAAAAATTCTTTGATTTTTAAGGTTTTATAAAATCATCAGAGGTATTTACTGACCTTACAAATTGTACGCATCTTCCACAAAGAGGTTCTTGTATCTTTAATATAGAAATAAAACCCTTTTTACATCGGTTGCAACGAAAACTGTACATCTTTGGTCTTTTTTTATGTTTATTAATCATTAATTTTAACAAACTATTGAGAAAAATTAGTATCTGATGTTTATTAATATCAGTGAACGAAGATAACTGAAGATTTTGATGTATTTTTTTCTTAATAACATGATTATAATTAATAATAATTTTATTCTCAAAATATAGATAATTGACTTTATTGTTAAAATGACATTATTGATATAC
This sequence comes from uncultured Nitrososphaeraceae archaeon, assembly GCA_964531845.1. Lineage (GTDB taxonomy): Archaea > Thermoproteota > Nitrososphaeria > Nitrososphaerales > Nitrososphaeraceae > QCWD01. The sequence goes on along the minus strand of CAZHFI010000020.1, from coordinate 358 downwards.
CATTCTTATTAACTAAAATTTATGACAAACATGAATTACATGATATTTATAATACAATCTTGGAAAACCTTTTACATAATTTTCAAAATCTCTAGTTTTTAGAAATTTTTGTTTTTTTACTTGTAATAAGATCCAAAAAAAAAGATAAATATCTTTGAATTCTTAAAAATTCTTAACTTAAACATTACATTTGGATGCATACTGTTCTTCTCAAATTAGACTTTAACATGAAAATAAATAAAATAAAGTATTAATTCAAGAAAAAAGTAATAAAAAAGACTGTTTTATATTTTTTATTTTATAAAAAATTCTTTGATTTAGACCTATGTTTTATTTATTACAATATAATATTATAATA